>JBGOWQ010000081.1:0-5937 GCA_041478715.1 Thermodesulfobiota bacterium
AGGTTCGCACAAAGAGGGTGATTGCATTCACTTGCGCCGGGGTGAGCTCGGCGTTGTCCACATCGACCAGCACGATGCCTTCATATGCTGTCAGCGGCTTGACGTCCTCCGGCATTGCAGCGGGAGCAATCACTACATTTGGTACGCCCTGTTCTGCCAGAAGGAAGGCAAAGCGATCTCCATTGGGTTGAGTAGAAACCACCAGAATCCCCTTACCCGCCAATACTGCGGGGAATGCGAAGGAGGTATTATTCTCCAGGAAAAGATCTCCCGCAGCCACTAGGGATCCCTCGATCGAGTGAATCCCAGGCTGGATCAGAGCCAATGGAAGCTGGAACAGGTTTTGCCCTTCTTGCAGACGTAGTTCCTGCCGGCTGGTTGGCGTGCCGTCCACCGAGATTGTCAAGGTCGCTCGAGAAATTGCCAAGGAAGTCACTTCCACTACCAGGTCAAAGCGCTCGTTGGACCCCAGGACTCGCGGTGTTTGCAGGTTGAGCGCCACGTCGGAAAATGTAGGCGCCAACGGCAATACATCCACGGGTATCCCTCGACGAACCAGATCCTCCAGCGCTTCCGGCACTCGATCTCCTGTATCCTGGCCGTCGCTTAAGAGCACAACCTTTCCGCCCATCCCTTCAGTTTCGGCTGCAGCGGCAGACAGCGCCATGCCGATATCCGAACTGTGGTCATCGCCGAAAAACATGAAGCGAGTCTCAACATTGGAATCACGGGGTACGCCGGCCGGATCGAGAGTCGCTCGAATCGAGCGCGAGCGATCCACCAGATAGGTAATCGTTCCGCCCGGAGTCTGCAGGAGAATGCTGGGTTGAGCGAGTGCAAATGCCAGGAGAGCCCAAGCCAGAGCCCGCAGGATCGTGACCGGGGTTTTCCCCGGACGCCAGAAGATGATCAGGGGGAGGAAGAAGAGGGAGAGTAACCACCAGGGGGAGACAAGTTCAACCATAGAGTTTGCGCAAAACCTCCTCCAGGGCATAAACAAGCAATGCTGTGATCAGGAACGCGGCAGTGATCGGGCGCAACAGATCGGGCGGGGCGGACCGAAGTCCGAATTGCTCCATATCCGCCCGGATTTGCAGATTGGATTCCTGTTGATTGGGTTGAGCCACCGTATAGAAGCTGAGGCCATCTGCCCGGTCGGTTCCGTAGAGTCCCCAGGGAGTGCCCCTCCCCTGGTAGCTTGGGTTGAAAGGTTCTATTAGAATCCCGGATTCGGCATCATTTGTGGAATGGAGCGGATCTTCCCCCATTAGCCAACGGACAACGTTATCTAAAAACACAGGGAATGTCGGCTCTAGCGGCCAGCTGGAAGACGAAAGACTGGGAGCCAATAGTACTGTTTTTTGGTTGTTGAAAAAGCCTTTCCACAGAATGTTCGTTTCTCCTCCCCGGACTACGGGAGCCAGACTCGCCGGAGGATCCAGCAGCGGGACTTGCTGAAAACGAATTTGTGATAGATCGACAAATCGCAATAAAGGATCGGTTCGAGTCCGGGGAATCACCAAGGTGGCCGTTTCCGTCCAAGCGAAATAGGGATTGCTCATCGGAGGATGAATCACGAGTATCGGCCGCTCCGGCAAGCTGGAGGGCAGGAAATCCTCAAGCACAATCAGATCCGCCGGTATCTCGGGTCGATAATCCTCCGGACCGATCGTCACAACATTGTTTCCTGCAGCTTCCAGCGCGCTTTCCAGAAAAGGAGAGGATGATACCAGCAGAATCCGCGGGGGAAGGGGTATCGTCAAATCAAGCTGGTTGTCCCACGGCAGAGCATCTTCCTCCATCAGGCGGATCGGCAATACCGACGCCGTGCGGGTTTGTTGGAATTCAAGCGATCCGATTTCCTCCGCCTCGAGGTTCAGGACCGAGGTGCTTCCTCCTACATCAAGCCGGACTGTGCGCGGTTGGTTGGTAAAATTCGCTACCTTCAGCCACAATCGATCCATTTGCCAGACCGCATCCACAATCGCCAGATTCCCGCAGGGAGTGCCTACCGGCTGGGGTCGCAAGGCCAAGTGGCTGATCCGGATCGCCGGTGGGATCTCGAGCGCCATGTCAGAGATCAGATACACGGTGAGCATTCTCTCCCCCGCCCATCGATCCAGGCGTTCCAACAGCAATTCTGCCGGGGTGGGAGCAGAAAACGCGGGAGCCAGTTCATCGAGTGCCCGATCCAGATCGCTGGCCTCCTTGGTGAAATCCAATACCAAATGTGGATCCTGATTCAGCTCCCAGAGGGCAACTTCTCCCCCATCGGCCAACAAATTCGAACCCAATTGACGCGCCTGTTCCCGGGCTTGTTCCCACCGGTTTGGTAGAACGTCTTGTGCCATCATGGAAAGCGAACTGTCCAATACCAGCACCGCCCGGTAACCCAACAACGGGTAAAAGCCGGTCAGGGGAAGGGCGCTTGCTGTTCCCAAGAGCAGAACAGCCAGGCACTGCAGGAAGAAAATCAGGTTGCGGAAAAAGCGAAGGCGGTGAAATCGCGTGAGGATCTCTTTGCGCGCCCGCAGAAAGAGAAACACCTGAGATACGATCTTTTTCTGGCGGCGAGGCTGTCGCAGATACAGCCAGAGCAAAAGCCCCAAGCCCAGGAGGGAGAGCAGGAACCAGGGCTGCCCAAATAGGATCATCCCAGCAATACTCCCACCAATCGCTTGAGTAAAACGTCTTCCACTGTTTGATCGGAGGACAGCAGGAAATAGGGGACTTGATGGGAAAGACAAAAATCTTCCAGTTCGCGGCGCCAGTTTTGAAACGTATAGCGGTAGGTACGAGCCGCGAAGGAATCCAGGGATACCTCCAGTCGGTCCCGCCACTCCACTTCTTCCAGTTCCAGGTCGCCCAGCATGTTGGGGTTGGTTTCCTCGGGAGCGAGGATATGAAGGAGCACGACCTGATGGCCGCGGGCCAGCAAGCGTTTGATCCCCGTCTCCACGCCTCTGGGGGTCAGGGCATCGGTCAACATCACCAGCAATCCCGGTTGGACATGGGTGCGTGCATATTCTTCCAGGGCTGCGCTCAAATCCAGGGAACCGCCCGGTGGCATTTGGTCTAGGAATTGAAAAAACATGGGAATCATGCCCCGGCCGCGCCGCTCCTTGAGAAAGAAACTATCGGGTAAGGCTTGCACTGTCACCCAATTAAAAGCCGAAAGAGCTACGTACCCCAAAGCGGCGGCCAACCGTCTGGCGAATTGCCACTTGTTCGGCCTTCCCCAATCCATGGAACGGGAACGATCCAGTAGAAGATGGAGCACGAATCCTTCTTCATCGCGGAATACCTTGACGAACAAACGATCCAAGCGGGCGTAGGAATTCCAGTCCACCAGGCGGAAATCGTCTCCAAAAGAGTACGTCCGAAAATCAGAGAACTCCACGGAGGCTCCACCCTTCCGCACCAGGTGCTCCCCAACTCCGCGGCCTGGAAGTCCAGGACGCAGGCGGAAACGAAAGCGGGCCAAGCGGCGAAGAAGGGCTTCAGAAAAGCCAGGGAATGGCTCTGAAGAAAGAGGCATTACCCTCCTAGACGCTCAATGATTTTCCCGATGATTTGATCTGCGGTGATACCCTCCACCTGGGCTTCATAGTTTAGCAGCAAACGGTGGCGGAGAGTTGGCTGCGCCACTTGCTTGATATCTTCGCGGGATGCATGAAACCGCCCTTGCGCCAGGGCCCGGATCTTGGCACAGGTAATCAATGCCTGGGCTCCACGCGGACTGGATCCGTATCGGACAAACCTGCGGACCGTTTCCCAGGATTTGTTTTGCTGTGGTCGCGATGCTTCCACGATTTCCGTCGCATATTCGTAAACGGCTTGTGCCACCGGAACTTCCCTGGCGAGAAGATTCATGTCCAGCAACGTTTGCGCATCTGCTATCCGCTGGAGATCAGCGAAATACGTGCTCGTCGTTCGCGAGAGCACCTCGATCATCTGCCTGTCGGTAGGGTAGTCGATCAGGATTTTCAGCAGAAATCGATCCAGTTGTGCTTCCGGCAGTGGATAAGTCCCTTCCATCTCAATCGGGTTTTCCGTGGCAAAAACATAGAAGGGCTGAGGCAGGGTATAGGTTTGACGAGCAACCGTCACGGTTCCCTCTTGCATTGCTTCCAACAGAGCGGATTGGGTTTTGGGTGTCGCTCGGTTCACTTCATCCGCCAGCACAAGGTGAGCGAATATCGGTCCTTGCTGAAAGGAGAATTGTCGCCGCCCGAGATCCTCCTGCAGCACCAATGTGCCGGTAATGTCTGCCGGCATCAGATCGGGTGTGAACTGGATCCGGGAGAACTGAAGGTCAAGGACTTGGCTGATGCTCTTAATCATCAGTGTTTTTCCCAGACCGGGCACTCCTTCGATCAGGGCATGTCCGCGGGCAACCAGACAAATCAGGAGGTGCGAGATCACCTCCTCCTGGCCCACAATCACTTTCGCAAGTTCGTAGCGGATCTGCTCCAATGTTTGCGTGAATTCTTCCGGGGTCATGGTGTCTGCTCCAACGATAGAAAGTACCGGGCCACGAGATCCTCCAGTTGTGGAGGGAAGGCCTGGCGAACCATCTGATCCGATGCGTTTCGTTCATAAGCGGGGAGAACATCGCGGTAGTTGGTGAAGGAACCCTGGAAGGTCGATTCCCCCTCGCTTGTGAGTTGCATCTGGCCTTCACCCGTTCGCGGTAAGACCAGGGGTTGTCCCGTTTCCGACATTAGAAAGTCGCGCGGAACGTAAACGAAACCTGAGGCAGCCGTTTCCTGACCATTGGCTGGAGTTTGGACGTATTCCGCTTGTCCTTCTTGTTGCTGGGCCTGGTCTTGATTGATGCCCCCTTGCGTGCCCAATCCGGAAGCGGGTTGGACCTCAGTACCTGCAGGTGCGGCGGCAGCAGCTGCTTCGGCATTCGCAGCCGTGCTTTCTCCGCTCCGCCAATCTGCCACAGCTTGCCCGAGATCACGCAATAGAGTCCTTTCCAGCGGCATCACTTCGGACAGGGATTTCGCTTGGAAGGACACTTGCCCCGGCTCTTGCCTCAGTGCTTGTCCCAACCGTTCCAATCCGGTCTTTACCGCCCCTTCGGGCAGCTTGGACATTTCGTTTTGGAGCATTGTAGCCAATCGGGTTTGCTCAGCCGGAGTGAGAGAGGAAAGCTGCTGTAGCAGGTCTTGGTTTCCATCGAGTCCTTGGGCCAGGAATTCCAGAGATGTGGCCTCTGCCAGCATCCGTTGCGCTTGCTCGTCCGCGGTCAGGCCTTGCCGCGTCAATACCTGTGCCTCTTCCAGCGCTTGGCCGGCTTCCATTTGCCGATTCTGCTCCAGCAGACGTTTTGCCTGTAGCAGCTTCCAGCGGATGGTTTGCGTTTGAGGGGATTCCAATTTCTCAATCTGCTGCAATAGGGATTCAATTTGCGGTAGCACGGCATTTCGTGCCGGCGGAATGGAAGGAAGGTATGGCAGAACCAGAAACAACACAAGGGCAGCCGACAGGAGGATTGCGGGCAAGCGGATGCTGGGGGTAGGCAATGCCCGATGCGGAGAGAGCCCGTGGATCGCCTGGGCGGTATCTTTTACCAGACGCTGCTCTAAGATATTGGAAGCTTGCCCGCTCCAAAGAACCTCATTGGCGGTCACCAATCGTTCCTGCAAACCAAGATAGCGATCCGCCGCAGCGATGGCATGATCGGGCTTGGGAATTCGCTGCGGCCACCAGGCGATCAGGACAGCGGCAGGGACGAGGGAAAGCAAATAGAATGGCCACGGCAACGCCAATTGGAAGATTTTATTGATCCAGAACAGAAGGGCTAACGCCAAGGCGGAAATCATGAGGCCCGTTCCACCGTTGAGAAAAACTGCTTGCTTGCGGGCCTTTCGTATTACATTCCGGCAAAATGAAACGATCGCTTCTTCGTTCATGTAGTGTCCATGG
>JBGOWQ010000074.1:0-6175 GCA_041478715.1 Thermodesulfobiota bacterium
ACTGAACCGAAGTTACCATGCCCGTCGACCAGCATATAACGCATGGAAAAGTCCTGGGCTAAACGAACCAAAGCCTCATAAATTGCCACCTCTCCGTGCGGATGGTATTTACCGAAAACGTCACCCACCACGCGTGCAGACTTCTTATGGGGTCGATCCGGTAGATTACCCAAATCCAACATGGCGAAAAGGATGCGTCGGTGTACCGGTTTCAATCCGTCCCGCACATCGGGTAGAGCTCGACCGACGATCACGGACATGGCATAGTCGAGGTAGGAGTGCTTCATCTCCTCCTCAATTCTTACTTGCAATACCCGTTCGCCCAGGATTTTACTCACAGGAAATGAACCTCACTTGGCAAAAAAGATTGTTCTACTGGAAGAAAAGTATATCACCGGCAGGGAGCCAGGGCAAAATCGATCAGGCGGAAAGATTGAGAGTCGTCAGATTGGTCCGTGCGTGGAGGGGAGAAGTGCGAAACTATCTTGGCAATATCCGCGTTCTACTCGGAAAGACGGCGTCCAGACCAAGGATTGGCTCTGTTCTTCCTGGTAAAGGCGTTCCCGCAGATCTACCAACAGGTTTGCAGGAACCTGAAGGCTTGCCGATTCCCGACGAAGCGCATCCTGTAGATATTGTTCAAATGGAGTCATCTATGCTCTCCTTGTAGATTACTATCTACAATTAGAGCCGTTTTGTCAATAAATCGTTCAGTTGTTGGAAAACCTCATTCGCTTTTTCCGATTGCAGACGGTAGTAACTGTTTCCGCCGCGCAATTCCGTTTGAACGAAACCGGCAACGCGCAACGTGGCCATGTGGTGTAGTACGGTCGGGTGGGCGAGGGAAAGAAAGCGAGCCAATTCGAGGGCATACATCTCGCGCTGGGCGAGCAAGCGGACGATCTCCAGGCGAGTGGGATCGGCGAGTGCTCGCAGGGCCCGGAGCACCTCTCCTTTTGCTGCCTCATCCTGATTGCGGGGAGATCGAGCCGGGAAAATGAGGAGAAACTCTTGCTCGGAAGACTGATTGAAAACGAACGGTGTGCTATAGAAGGAAGGTGCGAAAGTGAATTGCTTGCCGCTCAGGTTTGCAGGCAAAATCAATCCACCAGCGATCTGCGAGAGGATTTCGGTCATGGAAGACTGGCGGGCGATCTCCTGTAGGCGCTTCGCGCTTTCCTCCAGCTCGGGTAAAATACGCTCGAATTCGTGCGAAAAAAACCCCGTCCAATATTCCGAAAGCAAAACAATGAAGTCTTTGTGAAGTTCTTCACGATGTTTGTGGAATGCTTCCAAGCGGGATAGCGTTTCTACCGAATAGCGACCCTGCAATTCCTTGAATGCTTTGCGTTCCTCTTCCGTCAATTTTCGTTTTTCCCATAGGTGATGCAATAAAGAAGGAAGCAGGGGCATTGCCGGGTCCAGTCGTGCCAACAATGTATGGACGAAATCCTCGGTATCCAACTTCTCCAGTAGATGCAGAAAGTCCTCGACCGTACGCGGTGGAGGTAATCGTATGGCTAAGGTCAGTGCATTCAGCCCAAGATGCTCTTCCGTTTCAAAAAAATAGCGCAGGGTCTTCCGGCTGGAAGGCTGCAACTTACGCTTTAGAGAACGCGCCCAGCCAGGTTTCGAATCGGAAGCGGTATTGGAAATGGCATACAAGGACAGCAGCAAGTCATAAACAGGAGACAATTCCAGCTTGAAATCCCCACGTGTTTGTACCAACTGCAAAGACTGGGAACTGCTTTTTGTCATGGAGATCATTATCTACCATTCGAGCTGCGCAAGCAATAATTGCCTCTGAGGATGACGGATCGATGGTCGCAGGGAACCGGGTGATTCAAGCGTTTTTCCATACAATCCGTCATCGCGTAAGCCGAAAAAGAAAAACCCCCACGATGGGGGTTTTTCTGCTTTTTCCCTCAGAATGAGCTAGATTTTGGTTACATTCTGGGCTTGGGGGCCTTTGCCACCCTTTGTGATATCGAACCGTACCCGTTGTCCTTCGTCCAGAGATTTGTAACCATCACCTTCGATTGCGGAGAAGTGAACGAACACGTCCTCCCCACCATCAACCTCGATGAAGCCATAACCCTTCTGGGCGTTGAACCACTTGACTTTGCCTTCAGCCAATGCAGTTCTCCCTTCTTCAAAATAGTCCCTCTTTCAGGGGACGCCACAGCATTACAATATTCCTTTTTCTTGTCAAGAGTTTTGGCGGTTTTGTTCGCTGTAGCATTGGAAAACAGGTTACGAAACACGATCAGGTATCCTGCCCTCTATCTCACATGGGTAGAATGGACTGCCGGATTACAATAAATGAGGTGGATGAAACAATTTTGTACTAAAGTCCGATGCATTTGTATTTCGCTGGAACGCCACTGCTTCAAGTCGCCGGAATCGGTAGAATAGGGAAGAGCCATAACGAATGCGGTGTCTCGATCGGGAAAACAACTGGCTGTCTATTGGTCATCCATAGAGCCCAATCAAGAGGAGATCATAATATGCGCGACGATGAAGGTTCAACGCTGCCACCGGAGGAATCTTCACCCGAAGCGGGGCTCTTCGCACTCACAGGATCAGCTTTCCCGCTCTGGCAAAAAGTCATCCTCCTATTGCTTGCCATGGTTTTAGGCGCTGGAATCAGCTTCGGCCTGATCCAATGGTTATCAATCGGACCGTTGCAGTCCGCACTATCCAGTAGAGATCAGGCCCTGCAAGAATCGAACGCCGCTTTGGTTCGATCGCAACAAGAACTGGAAGTGGCTCTCGCTTCCTTGGAGAGTTCGCGCAAAGAATATAGCGAACTATCCGGCACCCTTGAGCAACTTCAACAGGAAGCAATCACGCCTCCCTATATCTACATTCATGGAAGACAAGTATCCCTTGCATTCCACAAGAGCGACAGTTCGCTTATTCAGTGGGAGGTCCCCTTTGATGAACTGGAACGTTCCATCGACCGCGGTTTCCTTGCCCGCAACGAGCTTCCAGACGGGATGAGCAACTTGAGTCTGTATAATGGCAGCACCGAAGAAACTTACAGCGTCGTGGACTTCCGTCCTTTCGTTGATTCTTCCTCCTTTACAGAGGTGATGCCGAGTCTGTACCAATCCTCCAGCAGCGATGCTGAATTCCTGTATGAAGTATGGAATATCATCGGCCAACTCAGCCAGTACGCAGCAGAGATTGAGGAAACCCCCCGTTTCCCGCTGGAAACGCTGTTAGCTGGTGGTGGGGATTGCGAGGACACTTCGATTCTTTTCGCCAGCATGGTCCGGGCAGCAGGCACGCCTTGGTCGATCGAACTGGTCTACATGGATCTGGACTACCCGGATCAACCGCAAAGCGTGAACCATGTGATTGTGAGCGTGGACACGGGAAACGAACAATTCCTGGTGGAGACTACTAGCAACCAAGTGATGGAGCCATATCCGAATGGTGTGAACGGTTGGTGGTTTCCCATTGCTGGTTAAGGGCTTCAACCGGCGAGTCGCCGTTTTATTGCCATAAACCAACCAGGATGTAGATAGCGAAGCCGACGATAGCGAAGCCAGAGATGCGATTGATCCATACCAGAAACCGAGGGCGAACGCGTCCCCGCAGAAGACCCGCACCAATACTGAGAAGCAGCCACCAACAGGAAGATCCCAGGAAAACACCTACCACCAACAGAACCGCAGAGCCGGTCGGTGTGCCCGCTCCGAATCCGAAACCTGCGAAGAAGGCGGCAAAAGAGAGGATGGTCATCGGATTGGTCAATGTCAATAGCAGTGTGGAGACATAGACTCCCCATAGGGTTTTCATCCCTGAGACTGCAGTGTTTTGTAGTGGCGACAAAAGGAAAGCGCGCAAACCGAGAAATAGCAAAAATACCCCACCAACCAGGCGGAGCCAGAAGGATTGGCCAATGAGGAAATTGGAAATCGCGGACAATCCCAGAGCGGCCACGGCACCGTAGGAAGCATCGGCGGTGGCCGCTCCCAACCCGGCGACAAATCCGTGCCACCAGCCAAAGGCCACAGTACGTTGAATGCATAGCAAGCCGATCGGCCCTACCGGTGCAGCAATCGTAAAACCAAGAACCAAGCCGCGCCACAGGAAATCCATTCCCTATCCCTAACAGATTTCAGATTGGCTTCGCAAGCATTCGACAGGGGATACAGGCTTGCGCTATAAAAGCCCAGTGGACGCTTCCACGAAAACCTATCCGCTTCCAGCCGCCCGTGCTCTGGCGTTGCATGTTCAGGGTTTGGATCTGCCAAATCTCCGCCGGCGACCTACGCCAGAAGGGATCTTGGCCGGCGTACTGCAGCTTGGTTGTGTACAGGTGGATACCCTGCAAATGGTTGCGGGCAGCCATTACCTCGTTTTGTGGAGCCGACTGAATGCTTACGATCCGCCTATACTTGACGACCTGATCTTTTCCGACAGCCGCCGGCTTTTTGAAGGTTGGCAGCATGCTGCCTGCGTGATATCCCTGAAGGACTATCGTTACCAGATGCCGCATATGCGAAAGCTGCGGGAGCACCCCAATGCTTGGTGGGTCGATTGGCTGAGCAAGGCCGAGCACCAAGAGATGCTGGCGAGAATTCGTGAACGAGCTCAGTCCGGTGATCCAATGCAGGCTGCCGATTTCCCCGAACCGAAGCGCAAACGCGGAAGCTGGTGGGATTGGGGTATCGCCAAAACCGGTCTGGAATACCTGCGCGCAATTGGCGAACTGATGCTGGAATCCAGAGTCAATTTTGTGATCCGCTATCGGCGGACGAGTCTAGTTTTACCGGACTGGGTGAACGCAGAAGAGCCATCCGCGGAGGAACGCGATCGTTATTGGATCGAACAAGCTTCTCGGGCATTGGGTATTTTCCTGCCGGCCCATGCTTGTGAGTATGCCTATATGAAGAAGGAGCGCGGTCTGCCGCACGTTCAAGCGCTACAAAAGGCCGGTATTCTGTCCGAAGTGCAGATTCTATGCGCGGACAAAAAGATCCGTACTATGCTCGTGCATCGCACCCATTTGTCGACCCTGGAGCAAGCGGCAGATGGAATGCTGCCGACCCGTCGCACCACCTTCCTATCCCCATTTGACAATTTGTTCTGGGGGATGGGACGCGATCGCCTGTTCTGGAATTTCCGCAACGTGCTGGAGGCATACAAACCGACAGCGCAGCGGCAGTGGGGGTACTTTTGCTTGCCCATTCTTCACCGTGATCGGCTGGTGGGCCGGTTCGACCCAAAACTGGAGAGAAGCACCAGCCATCTGCGGCTCAAATCTCTGTGGTTGGAGCCGGGAATTCGACCCACCGAAACCTTGGTGCAAGGAACCGCGCGGGCTTTGCTTGATTTCCTGCGATTCCATCGAGCCAGACATCTGACGATAGAGAAGAGTGACCCACCGGAGTTCAAACAGAAATTGATGAGAGCGCTCTAGCGCATTCAAAGGTTACCTCGCCATTTTCAGAGGGAGGTCGCCTGGCTTGCCCAAACGAAAGAAGGACCGGCCTCGGCCGGTCCTTCTTTTTGTGCTTGGTAATAAATCCTAGATTGAAACGGTGCGTTTAGTAATCGGAAGGCATCGGAGGAGCCATCGGTTTTTCCTTCTCCGGCTTCTCTGTGATGGCGGCTTCGGTGGTGAGAATCATGGACGCAATCGATTCCGCGTTCTGCAAGGCGGAGCGGGTTACCTTCAAGGGGTCAACGATCCCGGCCTTGAACATATCCTCGTAATTGCGGGTGATGGCATTGAGGCCGATCCCCAATTGCTTCTGCTCCTTGACCTTGGCCACGACCACAGCGCCTTCCAGACCGGCGTTCACGGCGATCAAGCGTAGAGGCTCTACTAGCGCGGCTTTAATGATATTGACGCCGATTTGCTCGTCACCTTCCAGTTTCATCTCTTCCAGCTTGGGTAGGATGTTGATCAGTACGGTACCGCCGCCGGCAATAATCCCTTCTTCTACCGCTGCCTTTGTAGCCGAAACAGCATCCTCGATCCGATGCTTGCGCTCTTTCATCTCGGTTTCGGTGGCCGCGCCGACCTTGATCACAGCCACACCGCCGGCCAGCTTGGCCAGCCGCTCCTGCAACTTCTCCTTGTCATATTCGGAGTCAGTCTCGGTAATCTGGTGGCGGATCTGGTTGATGCGTTTCTTGATCTCTTCCGGATCTCCCT
>JBGOWQ010000097.1:0-5393 GCA_041478715.1 Thermodesulfobiota bacterium
CATGGACTGGGGCCAATCTCCCAGCAGCTTGATTTCCGGCTGCAACAGGGTTCCGTAGCGTTCTTTCACCGCCGCTTGTACTTTTTCCATCAGAGCCAGTACGTGGTTAGCCGTAGCCTGACCAACGTTCACGATGAAATTGGCGTGAACGGCTGAGATCATCGCATCACCGACAGACCAACCCTTACAGCCCGTCTCTTCAATCAGCCGGCCTGCATACGCATTGGGAGGATTGCGGAACACACTGCCAGCGGAGGGGTATTCCAGCGGTTGAGCGGTTCTCCGACGCAGCAGCAATTCATGGATCCGTTGAAAGGCTATCTGCGGCCGCTCCTGTTGCAGGGAAATGGTCGCTTCCAGCACGACCCAGTCTCCCGAATCGAGCATGCTTCTGCGATATTGAAATCCCAGCTCATTGGAGTGAAGTGTTTTTTGCCGAAGGTCGCGGCAATCCAAGGCAGCAATGCTTTCGATCTGTTGCCCCATGTACAGGGTGGCTGAACCTGCGTTCATCACGATCGCTCCGGCCACCGTACCCGGAATGCCCACGGCAAAAGGGAGGCCGAACAATCCATGGCGCGCGGCTTGGTTGATCAGCATTCCCAAATCGGACCCGGCTCCTGCAATCGCGCGGTTTTGCTCGAACCGAATCCCATTGAAAATGCCGGATATCTTGATCAAAAGACCACGAAAACCCCGATCTGAGACCAGCAAGTTGCTGCCATTGCCCATGATGAAATAGGGGAGCTTTTCCGCCCGCGCCCAAGAGATCGATTCCTGGAGATCCTCAATGTCTTGCGGGATGAACAGGATATCGGCCGGCCCACCGATGCGATAACTGGTGTGGCGGGACAACGGCTCGTTGAAATAAGCGGAGCCTTTCAATCGATGACTCAGTAGGTTAAATGCCGCTTGAGAGGTGCTGCCAGGCTTGTTCAGCAATTTCACTTATATCGCCAGGACCCAGGAATAGAAGAAGGTCGCCTTTCCGTAATCGATTTTGCAACAGTGTAGGGAGTTCTGTCCGGGTTGAAAAGTGGACAGCTCGTTGCGGAATCATTTCGCGAACTACTTGACATACGATGCCTTCCTTCCAATCGGGTGGTTTTGGCTCCCCGGCAGAGAATACGGGCAATAGCACGATGGTACTCGCAGGCTCCAAGGCCGCTGCATATTGTCGCAACAGCGCCTGCACCCTGGAGTACCGGTGAGGTTGAAGGACACAGAAGATCGGTCTGCCGAACGATTGAAGGGCGCCGAGCGTGCGAGCGATCTCCGTCGGATGGTCGGCGTGGTCATCAAAGACCAGCACGCCCTGGCTTTCCCCCTTCCGTTCCAGGCGACGGCGAATGCCGCGGTAGGTTGTTAGGGCCTGGATCACCGCATCCAGTGGAACTCCTTCCCATCTGCTAAGAGCCAAGGCTCCGATCGCATTTTGGGCGTTGTGCTCGCCCAAAAGAGGGATGGTGAATTCCCTCATTCCATCCGGTGTAGCCACTCGAATCTCAGTTCCGGCGCCAGTGAACTGCGTATGCAGCAAACGGAACGAACATTCGGGGGACCGCCCATAGGAAATCAGCGGTTTGGATTGGCTTTTCAGATTCGGCACCACACTGTCGTGAATAACGAGGCCTTCCTCCACCCGGGCAGAGAAGAGATTAAATCCTTGTAGAAGGCCACTCATATCCCCCCAGAAGTTCAGATGATCGGCATCGATATTGGTAATCAAGGCCCGCGCCGGGGTCCATTTGAGAAAGGAACCGTCGCTTTCGTCCATCTCGGCGATGAAATGGCGTCCTTGACCCCACCAGGCGCGTTGGCCGTACTGCACCAGTTCCGCACCGTTGAACAGAGAGGGGTCTTGATCCGTTTGTCGGAAGATATGCCCCAACATCCCCGTGGTCGTGCCCTTGCCATGCGTTCCGGCTACCGCGAGCAAACGCTTCCCCTCGCACAGTTCCACCAGCACATCCACTCGGTGACGCAGCGGGATCTGCTTTGTAAGTGCCGCCTGCAATTCCACATTATCCTCCGGGATGGCGGAGGAAAGAATCACCAACTCTGCGCCGGTAAGGTGTTCCGGGTCATGTTGCAGCCAAAATCGCACGCCCATTCGGTTCAATTGCTGCTGCAAGGCCGGTGCAATCGAAGGGTCGGAACCGCTGACTCGATGGTCCCTCGACAGCAGAATTGCCAGGGCGGACATCCCGGCACCCCCTACTCCGATCAAGTGAATTCTATCGGGTAGCACTCGTTGACCCCAGCAGCCATCCAGCCACTTCGCTCGCGGCTTGTGGCCTCGCGAAGGCAGCCGTTGCCCGCCTCATTCCTTCCAATCGTTGCGGATCCTGGAATAGCGCGACGATCGTGGTTTCCAGCGTGACCAAGGCATCCTCCGTGACGACGATGGCCGCGCCGGCTTCTTCCAGGAAGCGGGCATTGGCCATCTGGTGGTCGTCGGCAGCGTGAGGATAGGGGACCAGGATGGAAGGGACTCCCGCGACCAGTGCCTCGGAGAGGAAACCCGCACTGGAACGACCGACAAAGAGATCCGCTGCGGCGATCCAGATTGGTGCATCCGTCGTAAAATCCACCCATTGCAGTCGCTCGTAGACAGGCAACCGTTCACGGGTAACCGACGCGTGCTTGGAACCGGCAATCCAGAACACCTCCAGCCGGGGAATTCTTTCCAACAATCGAGGCAAGCAGGAAACTGCAAATTCGTTCAAACTGCGCGCTCCCTGGCTGCCTCCTGCAAGCACCAACAGAAGCGCCGACGGAGCCAGGCCCAACAGCTCTCTCGCTTCCGAACGCGCAACTCGAAGATTCTCGCGCACAGGATTACCGACCAGGATCGTTCGGGGGGAAACCAGCGAACTGGCCGAAGAGGGAAAGTTAAGAAACACCGCCTGGGCGGTCCGGGCAAAAGATCGGGTCACTTTTCCGGGAATCCGGTTTTGCTCGAGCAGAACGTAGGGTTGTCCAAGAAGCTTGGCAGCGGCAATCATCGGCAAGCTGATGTAGCCGCCGGACCCCACCACCCAATCCGGCCGCAATCGGAACAGGCGGTAGAGACACTGGCAGGTACCCATCGCTGCAAGCAACAAGGAGATCGCCAGCTGTACAACGTTGTCTCTGCGATTGCTCTGCCGAAACAGGGGGAGAAAACGGATCTTCGATCGATCCGCTTCTTGTTGATCCAGACTGTTTCTCCGGCCGCATAAGAGCAAAGCGATCTGCGGATCTCGCCGCCGCAAAGCCTCCGCAACAGCGATTAACGGGAAAAGGTGTCCCCCGGTCCCGCCACCGGCTAGGAGGACCTTCATACTTTGGAATCCTCTTCCTTGGCGATCCGCGCCAACAAACCACAAATGCTCATCGAGACGAGCAATGAGGTACCGCCGTAGCTGATAAAGGGTAAGGTGATGCCGGTGACGGGGAGAAAACCGGTGGAGACGCCGATGTGGGTCACGGCTTGCCACACCAACAGAGTAGTACACCCGGCCGCCAGCAATCGCGGAAAGAGCTCACGGCTACGGTAAGCCAAACCGTATCCCAACCAGGCAAGGAGAAGGAAAAGCGCCAGAATCACCAACACGCCGGGCAAGCCGGTTTCCTCGGCCACGATCGCAAAAATGAAATCGTTATGAGCCTGTGGCAACCACTGGAATTTTTGTCGCGACAGGCCTAGCCCGACACCCCATAAGCCTCCGGCACCAAAAGACAGTAGAGATTGCATGATGTTGTATCCCGAACCGGTGGGATCCTGACTGGGATTTAAGAGCGTCAGTAGCCGTTGCCGCCCATGAGGGAAAACCCAAGCCATCACCAGGAACCCTATCACCCCAGCTCCAAAACCAATCGAGAGCTGCAACAGGGGAACATTGGCCAGAAAAAAAACCACCAGCAAAGCCAGGCCCAGGATAAAAGTTGATCCCAAATCCGGCTCCAATACGATCAAGACCATCGGGAGCAAAACCGCTAGGAAAAGGGCTACCCACATTGCCGGCGTTCGCTTGCGCTTGCCGGTCGCGGTCAACCAGGCGGAAAAGAATATCGCCGAGCCCAGCTTGAGAAACTCCGAGGGTTGG
The DNA here is from genome assembly GCA_041478715.1 of Thermodesulfobiota bacterium. GTDB lineage: Bacteria > Caldisericota > JANLFM01 > JANLFM01 > JANLFM01 > JAPLHX01. The sequence goes on from JBGOWQ010000097.1 coordinate 4,092, forward strand.
AGACTGCCCAAAGGACCAAGCGAAATCCATCGCACGGACCCACCGATGCTGACGCCCAGGGGAGTAAAGAGGGCGATCATCAAAAGCACGGGAATACCGAAGGCCCAAATCGCCCGGCGTTGCCAAAAGGCTAACGGAATTCGAAACATCAGCAGGAAACCGACCAACCCCAGGGCACACCACATCGCTTGTTTCTTCAGCAGATAAAGGGAATCCCCCGTATCGCGCAATGAAACCCAGGAGCTGGCACTGGCCACAAATACCAACCCCAATAGGCACAAGGTCAGCATCAACAAGAACAAAGAGAGGGCCTTACCGCGCACCGGCCTCCCGTTCCCTCACTAAATGCTTAAAAACCTCGCCGCGATGCTCGTAGTCTTGGAACATGTCAAAGCTGGCGCAGGCCGGGGAAAAGAGTACGACCGATCCAGGCTGCGCCACGCAAGCGACGGAATCCAACACTTCTGTCAAATCTCCTTCTACCATCCGGAAGTTGGAAAAGTTCTCCTGTCGGCATGTTTGGGCAATTCGTTCCCGGGTAGCGCCAAACAGGACCAAGGTGACTTCCCTTGTGCGAGCTACCTGCACCAGTTCACCGAAATTGGCATTTTTTTCGCTCCCACCCAGAATGAGGACCACCGGCTGGGAAAAAACAGCCAGAGAGCGAATGGTAGACAAGGGATTGGTTCCTGACGAATCGTTGTAATAGGGAATGCCATGGATCCGGCCGGCATACTCCAATCGGTGCTCGAACCCTTGGAATGCAGCCAGACCGGACCGAATTTGGCTCGGCTGCAAACCGGCGAGAACCCCGCAAGCAATCGCGGCCAGCGCGTTTTCTGGATTCGCCTGGCCCGGAAGCGGCAATTCAGGGAAGGAGACAATTTCACTCGTTTTCCCGTCGAAGCGCGCCTGAATTTGCCCGCCCTCCATCCATACTCCGGCTTCGTCCGCCAGTGCAAAGAGCGTGAAAGCGCGCGCTGCGGATCGAGTCTGCATAGACCACTGGTCCAGCCGGTTGCGCACGACCCAGTCATCCGACCGCTGATTCTCCACCATTCGGCTTTTCGTCTTCCGGTATTGGGTCATCGATGGATAGCGGTCCAGGTGATCCTCGGAAAAGTTGAGCAGCACGGCGATGTGTGGACGAAAACTGGAAACAAACTCCAGTTGAGGAGCACCGATTTCCGCAATGATCCAAGCGTCGGCCGGTGCCTCCAAAGCCACCCGCACCAGTGGAATGCCGATATTGCCTCCCACAAATGTGGGTTTTGTCCCCTGCCGCAAAATATCTGCCACCAG
>JBGOWQ010000043.1:0-8202 GCA_041478715.1 Thermodesulfobiota bacterium
CTTTTGCGTCGGATGAAGCCGAGCAATATCTGAACTTGGTGAGAAAATCTAAGGAAGCCCTCTCTATCCCAGTCATCGCTTCTCTCAATGGTTATACGCCCGGAGGCTGGTTGCGCTACGCAAAAGAAATCAAACAAGCTGGGGCGGATGCACTGGAACTGAATATCTACTATTTGGCCACAAATCCGGACGAACATTGCGAATCGGTAGATAAGCGTTATCTGGATTTGATCGGTGCCGTTAAGGCAGCAGTGCAAATCCCATTGGCGGTTAAGGTAAGCCCGTATTTTAGCGCTTTCGCTCATACGGCTCAGCAAATGAAGAACGCAGGGGCGGATGCACTCGTTTTGTTCAACCGTTTCTACCAACCGGATTTGGATATCGAGACGTTAAATGTGACACCGAATTTAGTGCTTTCGACATCCGAGGACCTGCGCCTTCGCCTTCACTGGGTGGCGATTCTATTCGGGAAGCTGCAGCTAGATTTGGCCATTACGGGAGGGGTACATAATCATATAGATGTTCTCAAATCTTTGATGGCAGGTGCCAATGTCACCCAATTCGCTTCTGCGCTTTTGCAGAAAGGGATTCCACTGCTGGCCACGATTTTAGTAGAACTAGCGGATTGGATGGACGCGCATGAGTATCAAAGTATCGAGCAAATGCGTGGAAGCCTCAGCCAGAATCGCGTTTCCGATCCAGCCCATTTTGAACGGGTAAACTATACGAGGATGATCTCGGCGTACCGCCGATAGCTTTTATTTCAAGCGAAAATGACAGGAAGAGGGTTGGGTAGCCGGTCTTTTTCCTGTTATTTTAAGTGAGACTGTCCCATTTTAAGTAAAGGAGGTGAAGTAATCGGTAAAATGTGGTAGAATAGGTTTGCTGGATTTCAACAAACGGAGCGGTAAGAGCGGAGAGAAGTGAAAAGCGAGCGGAAATGTAGTTGGCCAGAAAGAATTCGGATCGGTTCCATTCTCGGAATCATCCTCTTCGTAATTTTCCTTTCTTTCAATTCTCCAAGTTTCATTGTTCTTGGGCAGACGGCCGGTTTTACCGACCTGGCGACTGCATTGGTTCATTCTGTAGTGCAAGCATCCAAACCCTGTATCGATCTATACGCTCCCCTTGGCGACCAAATCGCTTCGAGGCAGGAAGTGGAAGCTTTCCTGAATCAGACCGAATCATTTTTGAAGACCACCCCATCCGGTACTCAACCTGACAAAAATCCACCCAACCAAACCGAAGACAACTTTATAGATTCTTCCAACCATCGTTGCAATGTCTTGGGCCATGAGACGCTTGCAGGGTTGGGTTCTTACCAAGAAGGCAACCTCTTTCCCATCGTACAACTCTTTGGAAACAGATAGGTAAAAGAAAAGGAGCGGACAAATGCAATATTGGCTCATCCGAAAACAGGCAGACCCGGTCTGGAAAGAGATCGTTGGCACCCTGTCCGGCTCAAGGCCGATACCCAGGGATTACCAACCCATCGATGTCAAAGGCCCCTATGCCAATCCCCGAGATGCAACAACGGCCATGATCGAATCGAACCTGCGCATCCTGACGGCTACGGTCAAAGCAGAGCAGCGTTAGAGGCAGTGCTCCAAATCTGAACTTTGTCATCAAGCGACGGATTGCGACGCCAAGGAGCATGTTCTTATCTGACGAATGATCGTCCTGGGTTGGATACAATTCACAAGAGGAAACCATCGTGACGCAAAACCTACAGGAAGGAATGGTATTCGAACTCGAAACAACAATACGTAACAACAATAGATCAATCCGACATCGTTGGACCAGAGCTGCCCGTTCTTTCCACTCCATCGATGATTCGCCTGATGGATCATGCTGCTTTCCAAGGGGTTGCGCCACATCTGCCGGAAGGGATGATCACAGTAGGAACAAGATTGGATATCAGACACTTGGCTGCTTCTCCACTAGGGATCCTTGTGCGGGCTCGGGCCTGTTTATTAAAGATCGATAGAAGTCACCAGCTGTTCAAGGTCGAGGTCTTCGATTCCACCGAGCTGGTAGGCGAAGGGTCACTCGAAAGGTCTATGGTGCAACGTACCGCGTTTCTGGCAAAATGCGAGGCCGAACGGATCAAATAGCCCGATTTCATCGAGCAAAGCTGGGGTCCGATCTACACGGAAACGACTCGACTGAAAAGTAATCACAAAAGCAACAGTACAAGCAAGAGTCTTCCTGGATCCCAAGCATTCGATCCGGCCTCCTGAGAGATTTCTTGCCCATGCAACGAAAACCCCAACCTGGATAAATCAATGCATGGGTCCCGCAATCTGTCGAACCAATACCAAGGTAGCGCCATTTGCGCTTGCGGATTGGGGCTCCATCGGATAAACTTGGAGCTTGAATTTTTCTTTGTGCCCTCATAGTCTAGCGGCCAGGACATCGCTCTTTCAAGGCGAGGACGGCGGTTCGATTCCGCCTGGGGGCACCATTTGTTTGGTGATATGCTGGGGAGTCGTCCAGTGGCAGGACAGCGGTCTTTGGAACCGTAGACGGTGGTTCGAGTCCATCCTCCCCAGCCAGATAAGCAAACCATGAAAAAAACGATATATGCGGCTGTGCTAGCCGCCGGATTAGGCAAACGGATGAAGTCCTATATACCCAAAGTATTGCATCCGATACTGGGTAGGCCGATGGTGAGCTACGTTTTAGATGCATTGATCCCGATCGATGCTGCCAAAACTTACATCATCGTCGGCAATCAAGCGGAAGCTGTGGAAAAAACGATTGGGACTGGTTTCCAATATGTTCTGCAGCCAGAGCAGAAAGGTACTGGACACGCAATTCGGCAATTGGACCCCTATCTTTCGAAAACGGATGGAGTCCTGCTGGTGATCCCAGGTGATATGCCGTTGATAGAGACGAAGCATCTGGAAGCGCTTCTGGCCGAACAACAACGCAGTGCCGGCCTGGCTGTTGTTTTGACTGCCACCGTGCAAGAGCCTTTTTCGCTGGGTCGGATTCTTAGAGGGACAAACGGCGCGTTTCAGGGTATTGTGGAAGAGGCAGATGCCACAGCAGAGCAAAGGACCATCCAAGAAGTATCCACATCAGCTTACGTATTCCGCCTACCAGAACTGTTTCGCTATTTGAAAATGATTCGCGCCATCAACTCGCAAGGGGAATACTACCTGACGGATATTCTCTCGCTGATGATGCCAGATGGAGTCGTTTCGGCCATTGCGACCCGGGACATACTGCAAATCGGTGTCAATGACAGGAGCCAGCTGGCAGCCTGTGCAGGATCATTGAAGAGGCGCCGGATTGATCAATTACGAAGCAACGGGGTGACAATAGAGGACGAAAACACAGTCAGCCTGGACTGGACTGTTCAAATCGGAGAAGATAGCGTGATCCGACCGTTTACCTTGCTTGAAGGATCCACTTGTATCGGCCGAGGTTGCACAGTAGGTCCCTTTGTCCACCTAAAGGATCAAACTATCCCCGATGGGGCAACTGCCTGCTGCCGATGGGAATAATAGGGAGGAGCACATGATTCCTACAGATCTGCATCTTTTTAGCGGAAACGCCAACCTTCCATTGGCCCAAGAAGTTGCGGATTTTCTCCAGATACCATTGGGTGAAATGGAAGTATCCCGCTTTGCTGATGGAGAGATCCGGGTCCGTTGTGGGGAAAGTGTTCGAGGGCTCGATGTGTTTTTGATCCAACCCACCTGCCCCCCCGTGAACGACAACTTGATGGAATTGCTAATCATGGTCGATGCGCTCAAGCGTGCTTCTGCCAATACGATTACTGCCCTCGTACCCTATTATGGTTACGCCAGACAGGATCGAAAAACCCGCCCGAGGGAACCAATCACGGCCAAACTCGTATCAGATTTGATCACGGTAGCCGGTGCACACCGCGTGGTAGCAGTCGATCTGCATGCCGGCCAAATCCAAGGTTTTTTCAATATTCCTTTCGACAACCTTACCGCTTCGCTATTATTCCAAGAGTACTTCACGCGGACCCAGATTAAGGACGCTGTTTTGGTGGCGCCTGATGTGGGCCGTGCGCCAAAAAGCCGCATCTTATCTGATAAAATGAGTTTTTCGTTAGCTATCGTAGAAAAACAACGGCTCCGCCCCGACGAAGCATTGGAGGTGGAAGTGATCGGGAATGTGGAGGGTCGTACTTGTATTATCGTCGATGATATGGTCACGACTGGGAATACCCTGATCGCTGCAGCCGATGCAGTCCATAAACGCGGCGCGATTCGTATTCTCGCTGCTTGCACACACGCTGTATTGTGCGGAGATTCCGTCCGCAAAATCACCGATTCCCCGATTGAGAAACTAATCATGACCAATTCGATTCCAGTTCCCTCGGAGAAAATATTCGAAAAGCTGGTCGTGCTTTCCGTGGCGCCACTCTTAGGTGAAGCAATACTGCGCATCCGCGAGAATCGCTCGATTTCTGATCTGTTCAGTTCTTCTGGACAGATTGCTCTCTACTAGGAAAGGAGAATCATGGCAGAAGTTCAATTATCCGTTCAAACGCGAAAAGCTAACACCAAAGGGGAGACGCACGGGTTACGAAAGCAGGGGAAGATCCCCGGTGTTGTCTATGGCAAGACAACAGCGCCAGCACCAATTTATGTGGACAGGAAAGAATTCGTCCACGCGATTACCCAAACGGCGGGATTAAACGTGATCCTGAGCCTGCAGCTGGAAGGTGGAAAACCAATCTTTGCCCTAGTGAGAGAGATGCAGCGAGACGTGCTGTCACGAGAGATCATCCATATCGACTTGCACGCTATCTCTCTTGAGGAAACGATCACAGCGTATATACCCCTGCGGTTGCAAGGGACTCCGGTTGGCTTGCAGGAAGGCGGAGTACTGCAGCAAAACCTTCATCAGATTGAAGTGGAGTGCCTGCCTACTGCGATTCCCCAACACATTGACCTTGAAGTGTCTTCCCTGGTGATCGGGGACAGTATGTTTGTTCGCGATCTCGTCTTACCTGTGGGTGTAGAACTAGTGACAGAGGGTGAAACTGCCGTTGTAACATTGGTCCCGCCAGAGAAGGTTGAAGTCCCAATAGAAGTTGCTCCAGTGGAAGGTGAGATTGCTGCGCCAGAAAAGGCAGTTGAAGGTGAAAGCAAGGAGGGGAAACCCGCCTAGTGTGCATTGTATAGTAGGTTTAGGCAACCCAGGTCCCGCTTTTGCAGGAACCAGGCATAATATTGGTTTTCGTGTGGTTCGAGCCTGGGTGACACAAAAGCATTTTGGAAGATTCCGGCGTAAGTTCCTGGGACGTTTTACCCAAGACTGTCGTGTGGCGGTGCTGTTACCGCAAACTTTCATGAATGAGACAGGCCGGTCGGTAGCGGCCTGTCTTCATTTTTTTCACTTGCTCCCCGAGGATCTAATGGTCGTGCACGATGATGTCGACCTGCCATTTGGGCAGATCCGTTTCAAACAAGGCGGTTCTAGCGCGGGTCATAAAGGTTTGCGCTCGATCGAAAGCAACCTTGGGAGTGTTGGGTTTTTGCGGCTTCGTTTTGGCATAGGACGAGCTTCAGCCATACCAACAGAAGAGTATGTGCTGCAACTTTTTTCCCAGGAAGAAGAACACCGGCTTTCGCAACTGCTGCAGTCAGCGGGGGAAGGCCTCGATCTTTGGCTGGAGCAGGGGCTTGAATCTTGCATGAATCGTTTTAACCGGAAAAACATGCTGGAAATTGAATTGGCTGAAGGCTCTAAGGCTGTCTTCCCGAAAGATTCTGTCGAACGATAAAGAGAAGCAACTCCCTTGAAACTAGGAATGGGGCGCAAGCAGATCAGGGCACCTGGTAATTGTTTGATCTTCATTGCTGGTCAGCAAGGCTTTTGCTGATGTTTCTGGCATAGTATAGGATGGATGAAGGAACTGGATCTCGGATAGCGGCTCAATGAAACTGATCGACCGGCTTGCCGCCGACAAGCAATTTATGCAAGCCTGGGAGCAGATTCTCATGGGTGCATCCTGCAGCATCGGAAGGATGAATGAAGGTGCTCAGGAGCTGTTGGCTGCGCAGATTGGAAGCTTGCAGAAACCGGTTTTATGGATCTTCAGCAAGTTGGAAGTATTGGATCGTGCGTTCAATTTCCTCAGCGAAGCAGGGCTTTCGCCGATCCGTATATCCCATATGGAGCCACATTTCGGCGAGAAAGCGGCAGTGGACCGAACTACCCATGCGGATCGAACGCGGGCGTTCTGGAAACTCCGCCAAAGTGATAAACCCCTCGTTCTGTGTTCTCTACGAGCGTTGTTCCAATCTGGCCCGTCACCCGGTATCCTGTCAGAGCGACACATCAAATTGGAATGTGGTGCCCGTCTTGATCGTGATGAAGTCGTTCAGTCTGTGATCAGGGCGGGGTACACCCGCTCAGCACGCGTGGAGCAGTTGGGCGACTACAGCTTGCGCGGTGGAATTCTAGATATTTTTGCTCCCTTGGATAGCCAACCCATCCGCATGGAATTCGATGAGGATCGGATGCTTTCTCTGCGCCGTTTTCATCCCACAACTCAGGTTTCCGAGGAATCTCTGGAAGGAAGCCTCATCCTACCTTGGCGCTGGTATGAACCGGATGATCAAAAATTGCTGAATCTGCGAAAACTGTTTGACAGGCAAAAAAGACAATTTCTGGAACAAGGGAAGCGAAGCGAGGCGCACTTCCTAGAGGAAACCGTGGGTCCCGATCTGGAATCGTTGGCGCAAGGAGTCCCCTTTCTAGGTGAAGAGTATTATCAACCATTCTTTGATCGGATCTGGACGGTGCTATCCTTTCTCCCCAGCGACACGCTGATCATCCGTGAGGAAGCCAGCAGGCTTCGCCATGCATTTTCAGATCTAGCACATTCGATCGAATCGGGCTATCGCACATCCATCCAGCAAGGGGAATTGCTGCCCTTTCCGGGTACTGAGTGGATGATCGGATCAGAGGTCAAGACTTCCAACCTTTTACCGGAATGGCATACTTTGGAAAGATCTTTAGAATCCTTTCAAACCGTCGCGATGACACCCTTTGAAGCTTCACTGAATCTTTCTGCTGCAACTCTGCCGTCTTACCAAGGGCAACTGACGGACTTCATCATTTCCTGGAAAAGCAGACTCAAAACTGGAACCACCTTGATCCTGGCAGGTCATGCCATTGCACGATACCAACAGCAATTTAGCCAAAACGAAATGGCACTCGAGCCTTTCCCGGGATTGGAAGGAGAATTGCAACCGGGTACGACCTATTTGTGGCCGCTCCCGTTGTCCAGTGGCTTCGAGCTGCCGGTTGCCGAACTGGCGATTGTTACCGAATTCGAACTGTTTGGCTGGCACAGAAGGAAAACCGCTGACGCCCGTTACCGCAAAGGAAGGCCATTGTCTTCCTGGGAAGAGCTGAAAGAAGGTGATTATGTTGTTCACCAAGCCTACGGCATCGGTCGCTACCTCGGCTTGGTCACGCTGACGCTGGATGAAACGAACCGCGACTACATTCAAATCGCATATGCAGGAGAAGACAGACTCTACGTACCCTCCGATCAAATCTATCTTGTGCAAAAGTACCTGGGTGCAAGCATCCGCCTTCCGTCTCTTTCCAAATTGCATTCGTCCGACTGGAGCAGGACCAAGGAAGGAGCACGACGGGCAGCAGAGGAGGTTGCGCAGGAATTACTTCAGATCTATGCACAGCGGGAAGTCCTGAAACCCGAATCCTACCAAGCGACCGAACCCTGGGAAGAGGATCTGGCGATGTCGTTTGCCTATGAAGAAACACCGGACCAGGAGGTGGCAATCCAGGATGTATTGAGGGATTTGGTTGAAGGAAGACTTACCGACCGGCTCATCTGCGGAGATGTGGGCTATGGAAAAACTGAAGTTGCTCTTCGAGCTGCATTTCGCACCGTACTTGCGGGCAAGCAAGTCGCGGTATTGGCCCCGACTACAATTCTTTGCCAGCAGCATTACAATACGTTCCTGGATCGATTGCGATCTTTTCCGGTGGCGGTAGAAATGCTGTCTCGTTTTCGTACACTTACAGAACAAAAAGATACAATCCGGCGGCTGAAAGAAGGGAAGGTGGATATCATCATCGGAACTCACGCCCTGCTGAACGAGCAAGTATTATACAAGGACCTGGGTTTGCTGATCATCGACGAGGAACAGCGCTTTGGTGTGATGCAAAAAGAAC
>JBGOWQ010000147.1:0-4216 GCA_041478715.1 Thermodesulfobiota bacterium
ATCGGTGCGGGCTTTCTGGATGGCTTCCTCCACCTGGCGCTGTTCGGTGATGTCAAGGATGATGGAGAGCGTCCCGCTGACCTGGCCCTGGCCATCGTATTGCGGTACGGAGGAGATCAACAAACGACGACGTGACCCGTCCGGCCGGAGGATCGTATTCTCGTATTGACTCCTCTCTTTGTCCTGACGTCGGACCATTTGTCTGTCGACTGTTTCATGCTCCGCAGGATCGATAAACTCTTTCAGGCTGTGCCCGAGGAGCGAAGCCCCTGAGGCTCCTAAGATGCGTTCGCAAGCGGGGTTGAGATAAAGGAAGAGATTGGCCTTGTCGATGACGGCGACGCCCTCCGCCAGGTTCTCCACCAATTCGCGGTAACGGCGTTCGCTGTTCTGTAGGGCCTCCTCAGCTTGCTTAGTTTCGGTGATGTCCAAAAGGGAGATAACGATCCGTTCAGTCCCGGGTATCCAGGCGACGGCAATGAGAAGATCTCGGGGGGAACCCTGGCGATCGCGTACCCGAACTTCATACTGAACCGGCGTCGACTGCGGATCTTGGCTGAAGCGACGCCGTTCCTCCTGCAAACGAATCCGCTCGTCGGGTTGAATCAGATCCGTCCACGGTTTGCCCAGGACCTCCTCCCGCGGGTAACCTAAGAGCCGTTCGAACTGTTCGTTGACTTGCGAGATGGTCGATTCTTTCTCGATGATCAGGATAGCGGTTCCTGTCGTCTCGAAGATGGTCCGGTATTGCTCGCGGCTGCGTTGGAGATCTGCCAAGGTCTCGCGCACGGTCTGCGCTAAGAGGGCGATCTCATCATTGCCGCCGATCACCAGCGTGGGATCTCCCTCCCCCCGGCCGATCCGATTCACCTCGGTGCTCAGCCGATCCAGCCGCCGCAGGAAAAAGTGGTCTGGAAGCCATACTGATAAAAAGCCGAAAAGCAGCCCGAAGGACAGCAACGAGATGAGCAGTGTAAGGAGGGTGGAGCGAGCCTCATTCAGGATGGGACGGGGCATCACGATCTGCATCCGCACGGCCGGCCGACCGGAGAGATCCAGCAGGGTGGTGTCGCTGGCCAAGTGTTCATTGTCGAGAGCGGTCAGGAGCGGAGCTCCATGCGGGAGCTCGATCCCCTCGGAAGTAGGCGCGTTGAACGGGGCTTGCAGTGGATCGATGGGGAGGAGGGAAATGGAGTAAAGGGTAATGCGCGAGAGGTTCTCCAGGAACGCTTGATCCAGGGCCCTTCCAAAGAGCAACGTTCCAGTGGAGGGAGCGTCCTCATTACTGGGTAAAATAGGCTGGAAAGCGGCCAGTAGTGGGCCGTCCGTCCCAACCACCAAGCCGACGCCTTCTTTCGCTGGCAGTGGCCACAGTCCAAGGTCATGCAGGCGATTCAGGTCAAGAAGGCTGAGGGTGCCCGTTCCAGGATCGTAATGCGCTCCAAAAACCAGCTTCCCCTCGGTGTTAATGATCACCAGCCAATTCAGCCTAAGAACGGCAATCGCTGATGCAGTGAGGTTGTCGGTCTGGTAGGCTTCGTTTCCATTTTCCGCATAGGCATAGGTGTCATCCCACCAGGCCCAATCCTTAGCGGAGGTATCGAGGCCGACCATTTCCTGCGCCAGGGCTTGCAGCACGCGTTGGGTATTCCCTTCCCCATCCACCCGCTCCAATGCGGCGAAGCGGTTTGTCACGACAATCGAGACGATCCCGTAGAGCAATCCAAATAGCACTACGGTTGTGACGGAGATCATCAGCATGGCTTTATACCGCAGGCTGATCCGTCGCTTGCTGCGCTGGGTAGAGGAAACTTTCCCCTCTTTCGACTTCCCTGTCGGTTCTCTTGACGAGGCCCGGTCGTTCATCAGGTATCTTCCCTCCGATCGGATTTTCTCGTTTGTGTTTCGTTTGCTCTTTCCTGGTTCATCAATGGTATCACCCTTGTCCAGCCTTCCGGCGGATCCACCCGCTTGCTCCCCACAATCCAACCGCATAGGATAGGAAAGGAGAGACGCGATGGAGTTCCGATCCCGACCCTACCAAACCGAAGACGATTTCTGGCGCATGCGCGAGTTCCTGCGCTGCGTATTCCTGCTGAACAACCGGCTGATGCGCAGCTGGCACGTCGCCCGGCTGGACTATGCCCGCTGGCACACCTACCTCAACTGCGCCAAGGTGCCCCTGCAAGAGGTAGTCACTCTGTGGGAAACGAAGGAGCAGCTCTGCGCGATCCTGATGCTCGATGGCGGACGCGGCGAGGCGCACTTGCTGGTCCATCCCATCCTGCGCACGCCTGAGCTGGAAGAAGAAATGCTCACCGTGGCCGAGCAACGCCTGGCTTCCGTCAAGGCGGACGGTTCGGCCAGGCTCTGCGTTTGGGCGCCCGCAGCGGATGCATTGCGGCAACAAATCCTGGTCCGGCGCGGTTACGCCAAAGAGGGCTGGTCGGAAATCCAATGGTGTCATCCCCTGGACGCGCCCATCCCGGAGGTTCCGCCGGCTGCAGGATATTCGATCCGGGCGTTGGGAGATGGTCTGGAACTGTTGGAGCGCTGCTATGCCTCGGGTCTGGCTTTCCACGAAGGGGACATCCGGGTTGCCGTGGAGAACCGGGAAGATCCCACCTGGTACCGCAATATCCAAACCGCCCCCTCGTACCGGCGTGACCTTGATCTGGTGGCCGTTACGTCTGATGGAGAGATCGCCTCGTTTTGCACCATCTGGTTCGATGATGTGACGCGCAGTGCCATTTTCGAGCCGGTAGCCACCGTGACCGTGCACCAACGTCAGGGCCTGGGGAGGTCGATCATGACCGAAGGCCTGCGCCGGCTCCAACGCCTAGGCGCGACCTTGGCGTTTGTGAGCGGGTACAGCCCGGCCGCCAATGCGTTGTACCAATCGGTGATCGGTCCCGACCACGAGCTGTACGAACCGTGGGTCAAACAATGGCAGAAACCTGGAGCTCCCCCGCTGCACGGGTAAAGCCCACCATTCAGTGGCTGCTGGTTGCAGCGCACGGCCAAGCATAAAGGCAAGGGAATTCGGTGGGGCATGCGGATGGGGGCTGCGACCCGACGTACTATGTATTTTCTTTCATGATCCGAATGAAGTTCATTCATGAAATGTTATTTGTAGCCATTCCCTGCACAAGCCAGCCAATGGCACAACTTCTAGATAGCGGGCAAATTCCACTGGAAGAACAAGCCGTTGAGCTTTCTCGCGTACCATGATAGATAAGAGCTGGAAGGTGGCAAGAATGGAGAAGAAGGGGATTGTCACCAAAGTCCTGGCTGTGGCGGGGACAATACTCGTGTGGTTCCCGCTCTTGGCCCCCATCGCGCTCTCCGTAGTTAGATCCGTCCAGGATGGCTTATTCCGATTCGATTACCTTCTACCGCTCGAACTCTTTCCGGCCACACTGGCGGGCGGAGGACTGCTTTTGTGGGCTGCGCTGCGCTCGCGCTTGCGGCGGGGACTAATCGGATGGGGTCTCGGCGTCGCAGTAGGGCTACTGGTCGCCGGCCAGATATTGGCAGTCGCGACAGGGTTGGCCTCGGGGGAGACCGAGCCGACTGGCTGGTTATGGGTGCTGATCGTCGCGTCAATCGTCGTCTATTCGCTGGCACTCCTGGAGATCGGTATCGCCGGTGTCGTGTTGCTGCTTGATCTGTTCCGGCATGGCAAGACATGGCAAAAAGCACACCCCTTCCCCCGATGAAGGTGCAATTCCGAAAAGAAATCCAGCGAGTGAGCCGATCTGCGAAAATCCCTTGGGCTCCCCCGGGCGATGCACGCCAAGACAGCGACCAACGTTCGTTCCGAAAGAATCAAGGTGGAATGCGGTTTGCGGGGCGGAATAAGTAGCCTGCCCCCTTTTCTTCTCTTTTTGCTCCCCTTCTTACCAAGTTCGGCAAGCTTCCCTTAGGGCATCAAAAGAGCAAGGCGCCCCGGAGGATTGAGGGTGGGGGGCGCCTTGCTTCGCTCACGAGAATCCGGAGCGTCGAGGTGACTTAAGGTTGGTTTAGGCCTGCTGCGGGCGGGCCAGCAGCAGGAATCGGAAGAGGAAGTCGGGGGCTTGCCGTCGGGGAACGGAGGTTGCCTGATGCTCGCAGCGGTGTGGGTGCAGGTCGTTCCTCAGTTGGGTTGCTCTTTCTTCCATCGTGATCCAGCTCGTGCCGGTGGGGGTGATCCGTTCCATCTGCTCCATCATCGTTG
>JBGOWQ010000148.1:0-4209 GCA_041478715.1 Thermodesulfobiota bacterium
CATCACCGAGCGCAAACGGGCGGAGGATGGGCTCAAGGTCAGTGAGACAAAATACAGGGTGCTCTTTGAATCGCTCCCCCTGGGTGTGACTGTGTCAGACAAAGCGGGCAATATTAAGGAAAGCAATAAAGAGGCAGAACGGTTACTCGGCCTATCACAAGAAACACAAACCCAAAGATCGATAGACGGTCAGGAATGGCAAATCGTTCGCACCGACGGTTCTCTTATGCCGGCAGACGAGTATGCCAGCGTCAGGGCGCTAAAGGAGAATCGTGTAATTGAAAATGTCGAGATGGGCATTGTGAAGGGAAAAGACGTGATCACCTGGATCAATGTTACTGCAGCGCCCATTCCTCTACCAGAGTATGGGGTAGCCATAGCTTATACCGACATCACCGAGCGTAAGCAGGCCGAGGAGGCCCTGCGGGTGAGCGAGGTGCGGTATCGATCGCTGTTCGAGCACATGCTGGACGGCTACGCCTATTGCAAGATGTTGTATGACGATCAAGGCCACCCGGTGGATTTCCTTTACCTGGATGTCAACAGCGCCTTCGAACGGTTGACTGGCCTCCAAGATGTCGTAGGGAAAAAAGTATCCGAGGCCATCCCAGGAACGATAGAGTCTCACCCGGAGTTGTTCCAAAGTTACAGTCGGGTCGCCTTGACCGGTACACCCGAGGAATTCGAGATCGATTTCCAGCCGTTGAACAAGTGGTTTTCCATCTCCGTCTATAGTCCGACTCGGGGGTACTTCGTAGCGGTTTTCGAGGACATCACCGAGCGCAAGCAGTTGGAAGAGCGGATCCGTCAGGTCCGCAGTGACGTGCTCTTCTCCGTCAGTCACGACCTGAAGACGCCGCTCCAGGTTCTCCATCAATCCCAGGAGATGCTGAGCGCGCTGAAACCAGGGGAAGCCCTGGAACAGTTCCAGGAGTACAGCGAGATCTGGCGGCGCAACCTGCAGCGGCTGGAGCGGATGATCAACAACCTGGTGGACAGCCAGCGCGGTGAGGAAGACCGCTTCCCCCTGCTGCTGGCTCCCTGCCGCCCGGAGGAAATCGTCCGGCAGGTGGTGGAGGACCTGACCGGCTACGCTCTCGCCTCCGAAGTGCAGTTCAACCTCCATCTGCCAGCCATTCCGGAAGGCTCCTGCGACGCGGAAGCCATCACCCGAGTTGTGGAGAACCTCTTAACCAACGCCGTCAAGTTCTCGCCTAAGGGAGGAAGGGTTGAGGTCCGGTTGGGAATGGAGGGAAACGCGGTCCGCTTGGAGGTAGAGGATCACGGCGGGGGGGTCTCGCCCGAAGATCAGTCGCAGCTCTTCCAACCCTTCCAGCGGGGCCACTCAGCTCAACAAAAAGGGATCCCCGGCACCGGCCTGGGCCTCTACGTCTGCCGCCGGATCGTGGAGGAGCACGGCGGTACGATCACTCTGGAGAGCGAGGAAGGGAAGGGAACCACGGTGATCGTGCAGCTGCCTTGGAAGCAAGGGGCAGAGTAAGGGGACGATGTCGCAGGAGCATTGCATATTTCAAACGATGAACGCGGGACAGCGATGAGCGACGAACAGAAACGGTCCAACCGACCCGGCGCCGGCAAGCAGGCAGGGGAGGCACTGCGGGAGAGCGAGGAGCGCTATCGAACCCTGTTTGACCAAGCCCTGGATGGCATCTGCCTGGCGGATACGGAAACAGGCCTCATCATTGATTGCAACCAGGCGGGAATAAAAGAATAAAAGGGGACAGGCTACTTTTTCAGCGGCTCCCAGAGACGTTTCCGCGGCCTTTCGACAAGCCTGATCAGGAATGGGTTTTTGGCTGTTTGATGGTGGTGACGGACTTCCGCCTGCCGCCGGACTGGCAGGTGACTCACCAGCGGATGGTGAAGGTGCATTCCGTGGCGCCGGAGACGCAGGAGCCCAACACCTCTACCTGCACCGGGTGTTCCAATACCTGCTCCCAATAAGTCTGCACGAACCCGCGGGAACATTGGCAATAGGTCGGGGAAACGGTCTGGTCTTCCGGCAATGCGCGCAGCAGGTTGCAGAAGCAGTGCAAAGGCCTTTTGAATTCTCTCGGGGTGTAGACCTGGAGCAGAGTATCTCCTTCCCGGCGAACCCGGGTGCCCGGAGGCGGTTGGCGTTGTTCGGCTTGGAGGAACTCTTCTTCCGTAGGGAACTTCTTCCGCCGTGCCCTTCCCCTATCGATCACGCTTCGATTGACCAGCGCGCACTGGATGCCGCAGCTCGTCATAATCCGGTTCCTCGCGGTCTCATCCACCAGGGAATCCAGCCGTTCCATGGCACCCTTCACCCACGCGGCGACCTTGGCTGATTTGGTGGCCTCGGTGATTTGCTGGCTGCCTTCCATCACGCGGTGGGCCATCTCGGCGTCGGTTGCCTGTTCGATATTCTTTTCCAGCCCCAGCAATTGACGTGCGATCGTTTTAGACATCTGAGCTCTCCTTCGCCGTTTAGTCTAATCTAGCATCAGCGGATCTTGCCCGCGAACTCCTTCAGCCGAACCGGGAAGCCGCGTTGCCTGGTGCAAGCTCGTCAGGCGGTACACATGGGTGCTCCAGATGGGAATAAGTATCGCGCAGGCCCCTCTGCTCTGATGGGAATAGGGATTGGAAACGATGTTGAGCGATACGATCTTGCACCAAATTGCGGAGCGGGTCGCAAATGCTCTGAAGCCAGAGTTTATTTGGCTTTATGGATCGCATGTCTACGGCCGGCCTCATCCCAATAGCGACATCGATCTGTTGGTGATCGTAGCGGACACTCATTCCCCCCCTATCGGGAAGCGGTGAAAGCCTATGCCGCTTTGCGCGGGACTTGTCTGCCGGTGGAAATCAAAGTGGTGACGCGCTCGCAATATGCCAAACGTTCTGCCTGGAGGAGTTCGATCGAGCATGAGGTCCAGGAGAAGGGAAAACTGCTCTATGCCACCTGAAGAGGTCATGGAGTGGTGGGCTCATGCTAATACCGATCTTCGATCGGCACAGGTCCTACTGGCCAATCAACCCCCGCTTCTAGAAGCAGCCTGTTTTCACTGTCAGCAAGCAGCCAAAAAAGCCCTCAAGGCCTTCTTGGTCTGGAACAACCAGCTCTTCCACCGAGGATTGGTTTCGGTAAAGGCAGTTGTGCCAGCCACGGGAACGTTTGTGCCACTGTAGAACAAGCGTGATAGACTAACCAACAATAGGTTGAAGGAAAGGATGGTCTACCCGATGGCTGATGCCTTGACTTTTCCCGTTACCCTCCCGCCCGAATTTGCCACCTTGATGGGAGCGCCGGCGCAAGCATCTGAAAGTGCGCGCGAATACATCCTCCTGGGATTGTGCCTTGAAGGTCGTATTTCTGGCGGCAAAGCCGCTGAACTGCTAGGACTGACCCGACGCGGTTTTCTCGCTCTCCTGGCGCGGAAAGGCATTGACTATTTTCGTCTCGCGTCCAACGAATGGGCGGAAGAGGTAGCTCTCGTCAACAATTGGAACCCGCCAATTGGTTAACGTCGTCTCGAATACCGGTCCACTAATCGCGCTAGCGCAGATTGGCCAATTTGACCTTTTGCGTCGTCTCTTTGGGAAAATCATTGTCCCTCCCGCCGTGCGCGCAGAAATCCAGGACGAAATCAGCGTAGCTGCTTTCACCGCTGCTGACTGGATCACCGTTCAACCCGCGCAAGACACGCTGGCTGCGCAATTGCTCCAAGAGGAACTCGATGCCGGTGAGAGCGCGGCGATTGTCCTTGCCAAAGAACTCTGCGTTGACCTGGTTTTGATTGACGAACGCGCGGCGGTGCGCAAAGCGCGCACGCTTGGCTTGCGCGTCATTGGCACGCTAGGCGTTCTGCTACTGGGCAAGCGTGCCGAATACTTATCTACGATCAAACCGTTGTTGGACAGCTTAGGCCAGAAAGATTTTCGTATGAGCGCCAATTTATACGATCAAGTCCTCCGCGACGCCGGCGAGTTCTAAAAACTGCATCGCCGTTCACACGATCATAACGAGATACTCAATGGAAAATGTCCAAATCCTCGATATTGTTTGGCCTGGAAAGCGTAGTCGGTTGGGGAACGACGTCTATGTCCGGTTTCCTTTGATTGACAGTTCTTCAGTTGGAATACCTTCCTTCCGGCTGGGGTATGGGAACTCCATCCGGCAGGAATCAGGCCCGCAGTAAAAGGGGACAGACTACTTTTCAG
>JBGOWQ010000109.1:0-5154 GCA_041478715.1 Thermodesulfobiota bacterium
CAAGGCAATTGCCCGCGAAATGCAGGTTGCCATCCAATACCTCTGGCAACACGTGGTCGTCAAGGGCGTGTTGGGTCAGGTGGTAGCAGGCCAGTTGCGGGATATCGGCATCGCGGAGATGAAGCACGCGGAAAAAATCGCCGAACGCTTGGATTATCTGGGGGGAATTCCCACCACCAAACCGGGGACGATTACCATCGGCAAGGATTGGAAAGAGATGATCGCACTCAACGTGAAAGCCGAAGTGGAAGCCAAAGTGCTATATAAAGAGATCGTGGCCCTGGCGGCCAAGGAGAATGACACCACCACCCGACTCCTGTTCGAGGAGATCCTGTCCGACGAAGAGGAGCATCACGATTACTTCACTCGGGTGCTTGAATAAGAAATTCGCGGATCCAAACCAAAAAAGGACTCCGTTGGGAGTCCTTTTTCTTTCGCACAAGAGAATGGTGGGCGATGTAGGAGTCGAACCTACGACCTCTTCGGTGTCAACGAAGCGTTCTACCGCTGAACTAACCGCCCAGTGGCCCCGATTATAGGCAGCATAGCGCCAAGGGTCAAGCACGGACGGCACCAAGTGTGGACGCCTTGCGCTTGATGTAGAATCTTGCAGGAAAGGACGACGATGAAACAGAGAATTGCAGCCACGTTCCTTATGATCCTCCTATGCAATGCGCTTCTTCTTTCCCCCGCCACGGCGGTCAGCACGAACGAAGGAGTGACCCTGCTCCAGCCTGTGGGAGGCGAGATTCTGGTCCCGGGACAAACCTACGAGATTCGCTGGAGCGTCACTGCCACCGGCGGACAAATCGCCCTCTACTACACCCTGATCGGCGAGAATCTGTGGAACCCGATTACAGAAATCGCCAATCCTGCGCTGGAACCGGGAGAACCGGCCAGTTTCGCTTGGACCGTTCCCCCGGTGGAAACGGAACAGGGGCGGATCGAGGTCGTTTGGATGCCGGTTTGGGGGAACTCATTCGTTGCGCAATCGCCCGCGTTTTTCTCCATCCGCAAGCCGACAGTGACCTTTCCGGATGTACCCACTGTCTATTGGGCCGGGGCGGCGATTCAGCGCCTTTCGCAGGAAAATGTGATCCGCGGCTACCCGGACGGGTCATTTCGGCCGGAAGCCAGCGTGACCCGGGCGGAATTCGCCAAGATGCTGATGCGATCCCTTGGCTTCTCCCCGGTTTCTCCCGAACAATCCGCTTTTTCGGACGTACCCAAGGACTACTGGGCCTATGGCGATATCCATGCAGCGGCCGCGCACGGCTATATGGTCGGCTATCCCGACGGGACATTTCGACCGAACGGCGAGGTGACAAAGGCCGAGGCCGTGACGGTGATCGTCCGCGCCAAGGCCTGGGACTTCTATGCACCGGATCTGCCGACCTTTGGCGATTGCCTGCCGACAGATTGGTTTACCACCTACGTGGAGACAGCCGTGGGTAAGGGTCTGGTTCCGCTACAGGAAATGGCTTTGGTTCGACAAGACGGCAGCAAGAAGTGGTTTGATCCCAGCCGGGCAGCTTCTCGCGGCCAGACAGCGTTTTTAATGGCTCCGTTGCTGGTCCGGTGAATCGCTCGCTCGTCCTGACCAAGGAATCCCGGCCTTCCGGGCAGCGCGGTCTCTCCCGCAAACCCGATCCTCTGCACTACTCTGCTAAAGAGGGTGAAAAGGGGAACAAGGTGCTATTGATCGGTTTCGAGCCGTTTGCCGGTTACCTTAGCAACCCGTCGCAGGACCTCGTTTTAGAAGCGGCTCGTCAAGGGCAAGAGGGTTGGCAGATCGATGTGGCGATCCTGCCGGTCCGTTGGCGCGAAATACCTGCCGCTTTGCACCGCGCGTTGACCCAATCCGAAGCGCAATGGGTGCTGGCGTTCGGGTTGGCTGCCACTCGTCGGGCCATCTCGCTGGAGCGAGTCGCGATCAACCTGCTCGATTTCAGCCTACCGGACAACACGGGCGAGGAAATCCGGGAACAAGCGATTCTCCCCGACGGAGCGCCCGCTTACTTTAGCGGCCTGCCGTTACGCAGGCTGGATTCTGCCTTGACCGTTGCCGGGATCCCCACGGAAATCTCCTGCACCGCCGGGACCTTTTGCTGCAACCAGGCGTTCTATCTGCTGGCGCACGAATCCAACGACTGGCAGCGTTATCGCGGGGGATTCATTCACTTGCCCTGCACGCCGGACTTGGCCACTCAAATTGGAAAAACAGCTTCCCTCCCCTGGGAGTCCATGCGCCAAGCCTTGACGGTGATCCTGGCGACGCTTACGGAGCCGCTGGATCCAGCCTAACGTTGGTTCGTCGTGCGGGACTGGGCTGTCAGCCAGGAGATCAGTTTTCCAGCCGCAAACGGAAAGTGAAACGCGAGGAACTGGAAAAAGGTCGTCCGCAGGTCCGGCGTGATCACCGGCTTTGTCGATAGGATGGCATCCGCCAATCGTTCGCCCGCCCGGTCCGATCCCGCCATGGTTTCCGCGGAATTCCCAATCGCGGCCTTGACCGCGGACGAAATGGGGGGAAAAGGAAGAAACATCAAGTTGACCCGGATCCCGCGCGAGCGCATTTCCAGGTCCAACGTGCGGCTCAGTGACGCCAGGGCAGCTGTACTGGCAGCGCTCCCGCTGATTCCGGGGAAGCCGGCGACCCCGTACCCGGCGCAGACGTTGTGGATAATGCCAAACCCTTGCCTCTCCATTTGGGGGAGCACCCAGGAAATCAGCCGGAGAGGAGCGAACAAATTGACCTCAAATTCCCGCCGCGTTTCCTCTTCCCAGAGGCGCTCCAACCTGCGAGGGGGGGCGGGGCAGGCCATATTGACCAAGACGTCGATTCGTGCCCACTTTCGCACGATGGCATCCAGTGCAACCTCGGTCTCTTCCCGCAGGGTAATGTCGGCTCGTAGCGGCAGCAAATTGGGGTAACGCTCCTGAAGCACCAGCAGATTCTCGCTGGAACGGTCCAGCGCACCCACGAGAAACCCTTGCCGCAACAAGGCGCCCACCATGCTTAACCCGATCCCCCGATTGGCACCGGTCACCACCACTACCCCTTTTCCTGCAGCCATTACCCCTACTTTGGGGAGGGTGTTCACCATCGGTCGCATGCGCTCCGCGGTTTGACTCAGGTCGCGAGCCATCGCGTTGGGGTCCTTCATTCTTCTCCCATGGCCTGGGCCAATTCTTCGTCCGATAGACCGAAATGGTGGCCGATCTCGTGTTCCACCACTTCCGCTACCAATGCCCGGATTTCGGAAGGAGTGGCCGCCCGGAGCTCGATCGCCTTCTGGTAAATGGAGATCCGGTCGGGAAGGGTGAAATTGTAGCCCATGCCCCGCCTCGTTTGCGGGATCCCATGGTAGAGGCCCAGCAAATCCAACGGATGGCGCAACTCTTGCTGGGAGAGGACTTCTGCCGAGGCTTGATCCTCCACGACCACCGCTACATTGTCCAATTTTTCCTGGAAGAACGGCGGCAGGTTATCCAAAGCCTCTCCGACCAGCTGTTCAAACTGGGGGCGGTTCATCCCCTAATCCCCCCGGCGCGCGACGGCTCGTAATCAGAATACGGGTCCTCCCGGTTCCAGAGTAAGTCGTTCATTGCCTGCAAATCGTGATCCATCGTTAGAATTCCATCTCCTTCGAAATCCGAGGAAATCCACCCGTTCCCTTCGCCGGCCAATGGATGGGAATCACATGTAATCTGTGCGGTGAAATACTATAATACTCTGCGTTTTCTGAGAATTCTAGACAATGGGACGAATCCATCCGATACGCTTGGTTGTACTGTCCTTCGCTTTAATTATTTTGAGCGGAGCGATTCTTTTATGGCTTCCCTTCTCCTCCCAAAGCGGGCAGTTTACGCCCTTCGTGGATTGCCTGTTCACGGCGACCTCGGCCACCTGCGTTACCGGTCTGGTGGTGGTGGATACGGGAACCTATTGGTCCTGGTTTGGTCAGATCGTGATTCTGCTCCTGATCCAAATCGGTGGCCTGGGGTACATCACGATGGCGACCTTCATCCCCCTGGCGCTGGGGCGGAAGGTTGGTCTGGTGGATCGGATCCGGTTGGTGGAAGCGCTCAACGTCTCCAGCCTGCGCGGAATCGTGCAACTGTTGCGCTACGTGCTCATGACCGTGTTGATCACCGAGGGTCTGGGTGCGCTAATTCTGTTCTTCCGTTTTCTGCAGGATATGCCTGTCGGGATGGCGCTCTATCGCGGGATCTTTCATGCCGTCTCCGCCTTTTGCAACGCCGGTTTCGATGTGCTGGGACCGTTTTCAGGCCCCTATTCCAGCCTGACCTATTATCGGGGAGATGCCGTGGTCAATTTGACCATCGGCGGCTTGATCATCATGGGCGGGATCGGTTTCATCGTGATTGCCAATCTGGTGCGACATTTCCGGATGCGGGAACCGATTCATCTGCAGAGCAAAATCGTGATGGCGATGACGACAGTCCTGGTGGTGGGTGGGACGCTGTTCATATTCCTGATGGAATTCAGCAACCCCAATACGCTGGCCCCACTCCCCCTGGGGGAGAAAATCCTGGCGTCGTTCTTCCAATCGGTGACGCCCCCGCACTGCCGGCTTCAATACGTTGAACATTGGCGGCATGAACGTTGCCACCCTGATGCTGATGGTGATCCTGATGTTCATTGGCGCTTCCCCCGGGGGCACGGGGGGTGGTGTGAAAACGTCCACGCTGGCGGTGATTCTCGCCGCGGTGCGCGCCACCATCCGCGGACAGGGAGCCACGATCCTCTTTGGGCGCCACATCGAATTCGGGGTGATCGCTAAAGCGTTGAGCATCGTGGTGATTTCCTTTTTCCTGGTGACCGTCGTCTCCGTGGTGCTGGCGTTTCTGGAACCCTTCGCGTTTCACCAACTGCTGTTTGAAGTCACCTCCGGGTTTGGCACCGTCGGTTTGAGCACGGGTATTACACCGTCCTTGACAACGGCGGGCAAAGCGCTGATTATGTTCATCGTATTTTCGGGCCGAGTCGGGCCCTTATCTTTGTTTATTGCCCTGACCCAACGGAAAAAAGAAGTGGTCAGGGTGAAATATCCGGAAGAGACGGTGTTGGTAGGATGAAGCGACAATTTGCAGTATTGGGCATGGGCCGGTTTGGCAGCAACTTGGCCA
>JBGOWQ010000063.1:0-6591 GCA_041478715.1 Thermodesulfobiota bacterium
ATTAGTTGGAAGGGATCGGGTCTGGATTTCGCCCACCTAGGCGGGGTATTGATTGTATTGGCCGCTTCCCTGTCGTGGTCCGGCTATGTGACCATGGTCCGGCGAGTGAGATTTACTTCCCCGCTTTTAATCTCCGCCTATTCCCATTTCATTCCCTGTCTGCTCTTGTTGCCATTCAGCCTTGGACCGGTGGCTGCTCTGGGGCAGCTCTCCGGTGCTGCTTGGGCCGCCCTTCTTTTCCTAACGTTTTTCAACATGTTCCTCTGCTACATACTCTACAACCGGGCGGTACAGATTCTGGGGGCAACCACAACCGCCTCCTATCAATACCTGACACCCGTGATCGCCCTCTTTTCCGGCTGGTTGGTCCTGGGGGAACCGTTGACGGTATTTCTGATCGGGGGAGCGGTATTGGTGATTGCCGGAGTCTATCTGGCCAATCGACCCTTGCCGGAGCGGGATCCCTCCTGAGATTGGGTTCGAAAAGATCGCATGTTAGGATGAGCGCATGACAAAGCGCACAGGGGCCGTGGTGGTGGCCCTACTGATCCTGGTAGCAGTCCTGGTCTGTGGATTCTGGCCCCGCCATGGTTTCTACCCCGTGGAACTGGCCATCTACATCCATGGAAGCACCAGCGAGTACTCCGTGATCAACCAGGAATTGATCGACAGGCAGCGGACGTTGGATATCGGTCTAGACGAACGCTTCCAGGGCAGTGCCCTGGACAACAATCTGATGGTTAATGCGGATCGCCACGAACTGCGGTTCCTCTATGGCCGCGACGGCCGGGAATTGAACCGGGTGGACTTCTCTTTCGCCGGATCCGAAGCGGAAGGCAAGGTTCTGCGCGTGGAGATCGACGCCGATCGAATTGTCTCCGTGGTCTGGGAGAGCCGCTAGATGGTAATCCCCCTTTGGGATCTGAATCGGCGCCGGAACTTCCCAGTGGTGACGGTGACCCTGATTGCCGTCAACCTGGCCTTCTTTCTTTATCAACTCAACCTGGGATTGGATACCCAAGCCAGTATCGATTTCGTCAATCTTTACGGCATCATCCCCTCCTTGGTTCTTTCCGGCCAGAATCTGAATGCGCTGATCAGCTCGATGTTCCTTCATGGCGGCTGGATACACCTTCTGGGAAACATGTTTTTCCTGTGGGTATTCGGCGACAATATCGAAGATTTCCTGGGTCCCATCCGATACATCCTTTTCTACCTGTTGGCCGGGTCGGCGGCCAGTCTCAGCTACATCCTCTTCTCCGGCTCGTATCCCTATATGCCGATGCTGGGAGCCTCCGGAGCGATCTCAGGGGTGATGGGCGCCTACATTTATCTCTTTCCCAGTGCTCCGATCATCACGCTGATTCCGTTGGGCTGCTTCGCCAACCTGATCCCATTGCCGGCCTGGCTCTATTTGATCATCTGGTTCGGTTCGCAGTTCCTGATCGCCCCCTCCACCGGTGTGGCCATCCAGGCACACATCGGCGGCTTTCTGGCCGGTATCCTGCTGGCGGTTATGCTCACTTGGGGCAAACGACCGATGATGCCGCGCCCGCGCTGGAATCCATCCAGCCAACCTTTGCCGCCGGTTGACCCTGGCAGCGTCACCTGATAGATTGACGGGCAACATCCCGCAGAATGTCCGGGAAGGAGAGGATCAAAATGGCGGAAGAATTCGTCACGGCAATTCCAAAGAAATCGGAGGATTTTGCCGACTGGTACGTGCAGATCGTGCGCCGGGCGGAGCTGGCCGATTATACCCCGATCAAGGGCTGCATGGTCTATCGGCCTTACGGCTACGGCATCTGGGAACTAATCAAGGACGCCCTGGATCAAAGGTTGAAAACTACCGGTCACCAGAACGCCTATTTCCCCCTTTTTATCCCGGAAAGTTTGCTGACCAAAGAAGCGGAACATGTGCAGGGATTCGCTCCCGAAGTAGCCTGGGTCACTCATGGCGGTGACGAGGAATTAGAAGAGCGCCTGGCTATTCGGCCAACCTCCGAAGCGATCATTATGCCGATGTACGCCAAGTGGGTCCGCTCCTGGCGTGACTTGCCAATCCTGATCAACCTTTGGAACAACGTGGTGCGCTGGGAAAAAGTGACCCGCTTGTTCTTACGAACCACCGAATTCCTCTGGCAGGAGGGGCATACCGTCCATCGAACGTCTGAGGATGCCATGGAGGAAACCCTGCGGATCTTCGGGATCTACCAGGATTTGGTGGAGAACGAGCTGGCGATCCCCGTCCTCGTGGGGCCGAAATCCGCACAAGAGAAGTTCGCCGGTGCGCAGGCGACATACGCCCTGGAAGCGATGATGCCGGACGGCCGAGCGTTGCAGTGTGGTACCTCTCACTACTTCGGCCAGAATTTCGCGCAGGCCTTCGACATCAAGTTCCTGGATTCCGATGGGGAGCAAAAACACGCTTGGTCCACGTCCTGGGGAGTCTCCACCCGCCTGATCGGGGGTTTGGTGATGACGCACGGAGACGATTCCGGTCTGATTCTGCCGCCGCGGGTGGCTCCGATCCAAGTGGTGGTGGTACCGATCTTTTATGGCGCGGAAATGGCGGAAGTGATCGCCAAGGCCGAAGAGCTGGCCAAAGCGTTGGAAGAGGCGGGAATCCGGACGAAGGTGGACGCCCGCGACGAATACACGCCCGGGTGGAAGTTCAGCGAATGGGAACTGCGAGGCGTACCGCTGCGCCTGGAAATCGGGCCGCGGGATCTGCAGGCACAACAAGTTGTGCTGGTACGGCGGGACAACCGTGTAAAAGAGAAGGTAGGCTGGGATCGCCTGCTGGCAAGGGTGCCGGAGATACTGCAGGACCTCCAGGCCGCACTCTTGACCCGGGCCAGAGAATTCCTAAACGCAAGCATTTGCCGCACCCAGGATTACGGCGAATTCGTCTCGATCATGGAAAACCGGCGCGGCTTCCTGCTTTCCCCTTGGTGCGGCGAGGCGACTTGCGAGGACAAAATCAAAGCGGAAACCACCGCCACGATTCGTTGCATCGTCGAGCAGGAAAGTGCCGTGGGAGCAACCTGCATCGCCTGCGGTCGCCCGGCACAAACCTGGGTCTATTTGGCGAAATCGTATTGAAGGATGTTAAGCCTTCTTCCCTAGCAGGTTCAGGATCTGGGTAAAAAATACGGCCCCCACGATCATCCAGAAGAGCAGGCTTAGGTTATAGAGCACCGGCAAGTCAATCCAAAGCTGGAAGACGGTAGCGCAAACCCAGTCCACCAGAAACGCTCCGACCACTCCCACGAAGGCGAACAACCCGATGCCCCCCGTGACCCGCCGAGTCGTGAAGAATCCCGTCACGAGCCCGATCAGGCTACCTACGACCAGGATCGCTAACCAATGCCAGACGCTTAGGATCATCTTGATCTCCCTTATCCTTTGATTACGCCCAGGGGGCGCATTTTGGCCACACGACGGGAAAGCCCGGCGCCGACCACGGCTTCCACCACCTGAGTTACGTCCTTGTACGCTTCCGGTGCTTCTTCCACCAATGTCTGGCGACTTCGAGCCATCACCAGAATTCCCTTCTGCTTCAACTATGCCAGCAGCTCGTCAGCGCGCAGTTGCCGTTTGGCTTCGCTTCGGGACTTCACCCGTCCCGCTCCGTGGCAGGTGGATCCAAACGATTCTTGCATGGCCCGCTCGGTACCCACCAGCAGATAAGAACAGCGCCCCATATCGCCCGGGATCAAGACGGGCTGGCCGGACTTGGCAAAACGAGGGGGTAACTCCGAATGTCCCGCCGGAAATGCGCGCGTAGCTCCCTTGCGGTGCACGCAAAGCTGCACTAGCTTCCCCCCCACCGCGTGTTGCTCCAGCTTGGCCACATTGTGCGCCACGTCGTAGACCACCTCTAACCCCAGCCGTTCTTGCGGCAAGGCGAAGGTTTGCTGGAAGGCTTCGCGCACCCAGTGCGTGATCAGTTGGCGATTGGCCCAGGCATAATTCGCGGCACAGGCCATCGCGGTCAGGTAAGCTCGCCCCTCCTCCGAGTGGACCGGGGCACAGGCCAGTTGCCTGTCCGGCAGGGAAATAGCGTATTTTCGAACCGCTTTCTGCATCACTTCAATGAAATCGGTGCAGACCTGGTGACCAAATCCGCGGGACCCGGTGTGGATCATCATCGCGATTTGTCCGATACAGTCGATTCCGAAAGCCCTCGCTGTCTCCGGCTCGTAAATCTCCACCACTTCCTGCACTTCCAGGAAATGGTTGCCGGCGCCCAGGCTGCCCACTTGAGAGAGTCCGCGCTCCCGGGCTTGAGGGGAAACCGCTTCCGGGTTCGCCTCCGCCAGGAAACCTCCCGATTCGGTGGCTTCCAGATCTTCCTTGCGACCGAAGCCCTTTTCCACTGCCCAGCGGGCTCCTTTGCGCAGCAAGGCATCCATCTCCCGCTTCTCCACTCGAATCTTGCCCTGGGAACCCACGCCACAAGGGACATTGGCGTATACGCGAGCGATCAGGTCTGCCAGGCGTCCTTGCAGGTCGGTGGCGCGCAAGTGGGTGGACAACAACCGAACCCCACAATTGATGTCGTACCCGACCCCGCCGGGGGAAACCACTCCCGTTTCCACATCAAACGCGGCCACACCACCAATGGGGAAGCCATAGCCCCAGTGAATATCCGGCATGGCCAGCGACGCGTTGACGATCCCGGGCAAGCAGGCAACGTTTGCCACCTGTTCCGCGGCATCTTCCGCCAAGATCTCGGGTAGTAGCGCATCAGAGGCCACAATCAAGCCCGGTACCCGCATCCCGCTCTTGTACTCTTGCGGGATGCGGAAGTGGTAGTCATCCAGTCTTTCCAGCGTTCCTTTCCAGGGCATCGGATCTCCTCCTCTCGATCTTAACGAACCGGGAAAAAAAGATACAATAAGCGCCATGAGTCGTCGGCGAATTCCAGTGATCCTCTTGGTGGTTTTGCTCTTGCTTTCGCTCTCGCTGGCCATCGCAAACAGCCAGGGGATTGAGCAACCGGGTCAGTATCCGCCCCTGGTTCTGCCCCAGGCCTCCCATGTTCTGTTTGTATTGCCGCATCCGGATGACGAAACGCTACCCATGGGCGGCTTGGTCAGCGACCTGGCCAGGCAAGGCGTAAAAGCCACCTTCCTCTATCTTACCAATGGCGAATCTTTCCAATGGGCAGCGCAGGAAGAGCTGCAGAAGTTCCTGCTTTCTCCCCAGGATTACCTGGAATTTGGCATCCTCCGGCAACAGGAACCGCGGGCCGCCTTGGCCGAACTGGGGTATCCAGAGGCGGAGATCCTCTTCCTGGGCTATCCGGACAAGTCACTGGAAAAAATCTGGCTGGAGCATTGGTCGGCCCAAAACCCGCTGGTCTCGCCGGAACTCCGCACCAGCATCAATCCGTTCGAGAATTCCTTCCGCCCGCACCAGGCGTATGCCGGCGAGAATGTGCTAGAGGATCTGAAGGAGGTTTTGCGGCAACAGAAACCCGATTTGATCTTCGCTCCGACCGCTTTGGACTCGCACGGTGATCACTGGGCCACTTACGGATTCCTCTCCCTGGCAATGGAAGAGATGCGATTGCGAGAGGGAATCCTGCCTCCGCCAACGTTCCTCTACCTCGTTCACCGGGGAGATTGGCCCAACAAGCACGGCAAGGAACCCGACAAACAGCTGCCTCCACCTAAAGCGATGCGCCAGATCGGCACCTGGACGGTCTATCCCCTTTCGCCAGAGGCGCAGGCCGCCAAAGAACGGGCGATCACCTGTTACCGAACCCAGCGCCATTTGGGAGAGAGCTACATCTATTCCTTCATTCGCGCCAATGAACTGTTTTTACAGCTGGACACGCCACCACTGGATGGAGAGGCGCGGGTGTTGGAACCCACGGAAGATACCTTTTGGCGCAAAGTGCTGGGCGGGGCGGACTTCTCCGCCTTGACGTTCGCCTGGGATCAAGGCCTACGCACCCAGATCGAGATGCGGACGGGTTGGCCGACCTGGGGATCCATAGATTTTCGCTTGGCGTTGGTGTACCCGGATCGTACCGACTTCCTGGTCGCAACGGGCAGCAACTTGTCGACGCTACCCTCCGGCAGCTCCTTGGTGCGGGAGGGACCGCTTTTCCGGCTCACGATTCCCCTGGCCGAACGCCCCCAAGCCATCCTGGCCAGTTTTGCCAGTGATGCGCCCTTCTGGGTAGACCGTACGGCGATTTGGCTCCTTAGGACCCCGTAACCGGACCTTTGTAAGCGGGGTAGACCGTGCCATTCTCCTCGGCCCAGACCACCAGACCGATTAAGCCGGGGCCGGTGTGGACGCTCAATGCAGCGCTCAAGGTAGAGAGGTGAATTTCCGCCGGCGCAAAGCGCTGGCGCAATACCTCCACAACCTGCTGGCCTAATTGAAACGCATTGGCTTCGTGCACGGCCAGCCGCGACTCGTCCAGGCTCAATTCCCCGCCGGGATTGGTGAGGATAACCAGATAGTCGTAGGTGGATTCCTGCTTCAGTTCGACCTTGGTTTCTTTGCCCAGCTTCTCCTGGGTCACATGCTCGGTGCACTTCACATCGGAGAACTGATCGAGGAAACCGG
>JBGOWQ010000002.1:0-21293 GCA_041478715.1 Thermodesulfobiota bacterium
ATCCTGGCCGGTTGGGTGATCGGCCGGCTAAAGATGGAACGGCAGGTGGAAGCCTGGGTATACCAAGCCCAAATGGGTGAGTCGCAGGAGGAACGGCTGACCTGGCCGGGCCGGATCCGCTTCGGGTGGAACTCGGTACGGGAGATCGTGGGTAAAGTCTGGCCCTATGTGCTGGTGGGCATCGCGGTGGGTGCGGCCATTCACGGCTGGGTACCTCAGGACTTCATGGCTTCGATCATGGGCAAGGCGGCCTGGTGGTCGGTACCGGTGGCCGTGCTGATCGGAATCCCGATGTATTCCAACGCCGCCGGGATCATTCCCATCGTGCAGGCACTACTGGAAAAAGGGGCGGCTCTCGGCACCACCCTGGCGTTCATGATGGCGGTGATCGGGCTTTCCCTGCCGGAGACGATCATCCTCCGCCGCGTGCTGAAGCCACGTCTGATTGCGGTGTTCATCGGCGTGGTGGGATGCGGGATTCTGTTGGTCGGCTATCTTTTCAATCTGGTGATGTAAAGGAGAAACGGAAATGAAGACTGTACAAGTGTTTGGGCCCGGCTGCGCCCGCTGCAAGCAGACCGAGCGATTGGTGCGAATCGCCCTAAGGGAGCTGGGGCTGGAAACGGACGTGGTCAAGGTCAGCGACTATCAGGCCATCGCTGCGGCCGGCGTGATGGCCACCCCGGCCGTGGCCATCGACGGCGCAATCAAAGTCAGCGGCCGGATCCCCACGTTGGCGGAGACCAAGGGCTGGCTGAAGGAGTAATCGGCAAACGCTGGCCGGATCATCAACGATGCGGCCCGCGAACCGAATCGGCTGAGAGATAGTATGGAACCGGCGAGAAAGCTGGGCTATACACCAGCAGAAGCTTATGCGCTATGCGCAAAAGGGGAAGCGATCCTGGTGGATCTGCGGGCGCCCTACGAAACCAATTTCCGCACATTTGATGTTCCTGCCGTAATTCCCTTGGAGCGGAATGCGTTTCCGGAACGATTCAGCGGATTGCCTAAAAATGAACTGCTTATTCTGGTGGATCCGGTCGGGATCACCAGCAAACAACAGGCACAGTTCTTGCGGGATCACGATTTTCAGGCCGGTTTTGTGATCGGTGGCGTGTTGGAGTGGGTCAAAGACGGCCTGCCGATGATCACAGATCCCGATTATGAGCTCCGCGGCCAGTGTGCCTGTCGATTGTCCGCCAAGAAGAAATCGTAGCCACTACTGGATTCACACGCATCGCCTTCCGGTCGATCCGTTCGTTGCATCCGATTCGGTGCGCTCGGTGCCCAATCGTTCGGTGAGGGGTAGGGGGTAATTCCTCCTGCGGTACAATGGCATCGAAGGAAGGTGCCGGATGAGCCGAGGAATGGTCGGGCTGTGCGCGTTGATCATAGTCATCTCTTTGGGAAACTCGAGCTGTATCACCGAGACGACGAAGCATTTTGCGGCTGATGGAGTCACATTCGACTACCCTGGCCGCTGGCAGTTTTCCCTGATTGTAGCGTCTCCACCGGTGCTTTCCCTTCCCGTCCAAGCGGTGGGCCAGCTGACCGGAGACCAATACGCCCAGATGAACATCTATTGGCTGCCCATCTCCGCGGAATCCAGCTTCCAAGAGCTGTTCCTGCAGGGATACAGCCGGCTGGACGGTGCGGAGCCCCCGGCCCGAGAAGCCAAAACCAGGGAAACTATGATCGGAACCAAGGGTTTGCTGGTGAAGGAATATCAGGTTCCCTGGGGGGAAACCTACCGCCAGTATCAGGATCTCTGGTGGCAGAAGGAGGACCGCCTCTACATTTTTTCCCTCCACGCCGAACTGGGCGGCTTTACAGGAATGCCGGAGGAACTGGCGATCGTACTGCAGAGTTTTGATGTGGCTTTCCAGCCGACACCCACCTCCACGGCCACCATCGGCCGATACACCCGGGAAGATCTCGCCTTTCAATACCCGGTTGGTTGGGAAATCTCCACGAAGATTGGCTCCATCCAATGGGAACTGCAGGCGAAAACGGTGTGTGCGCTCCACTCCACGGTCGGCCCCTATCGGTCCCTGCTGCTATGGCAGCGGGATTTGTCCCAGGTGACCACGATGGAACAGGTTTTTCATGATACCTATTTGTACATGGAGGAACCCACCACCCCAGTCCGGGATGTCTCCGACGGAACGCTTTCGGTTGCCGGTCAAATGGCTCTCGTGAAATGGTACACCCGTCCGTCCGGTGAGCCCTGGTGGCGAGTACAGGACATTTGGCTGCAGGCAGGGAGCAAGATCTTGATCTTGCAGTGGTCGACCTACCCTGACCAGTTCCTGCAAGCCCAGGCGGAATTCGACCAAATCCTATCCACCGTCCGCCTGACTCCTTTGTTAACAGAAACGCCCGCCCTTTCTTCCACGGCCACACCGACATCTTCCACTCCTTGATCCTCGATGGCACACCGGGGGGTATTCTTACAAGGGTTCCAATGCAAGAAGGGTGCGATTGCGATCTTACTGGTCCTCACCACATGACAAGATGGTATAGTGGGAACCGGAGACGATGATGATGGAATTGGATCATTCGATGGCGGATGATGAGATTGCTCAAATTGTCCATCGCGTGGTGCAGCAAGCGTTCGGACTGACGGAAAGCAGCGCCGCAGGCACCCTTCCCGGTTCCGGGCAGCCGAAGACGCTGCTGGAAAGGAAATCAGCGGAGTCAACATCGATCTCAAAAAAAACCATCGTGGAAGAGGAACAGACTTCCAATAGGACAATCGCCATCGGTGCCGACCACGGCGGATTCGTTTTGAAATCGATCCTAAAAGACGACTTGGTTTCGGCGGGGTATGTGATCACCGATGTCGGCACCCACAGCCCGGAAGCGGTCGATTATCCCGATTTTGCCCACGCCGTCGCCAAGCTCGTTTCTTCAGGCAAAGCTTGGCGCGGCATTGTTATCGACGGAGCGGGCATTGGCAGTTGCATGGTGGCCAACAAGGTTCCCGGCGTGCGCGCGACCATGGCTTACGATCTTTCCTCCGCCAACAATAGCCGCGAGCACAACGATGCCAACGTGCTCACGCTAGGCGCGGGCCTGATCGGCACCAATCTGGCCAAGCAAATCGTGCAAACCTGGCTTATCACCGAGTTCGGTGGAGGACGTCATGTTCGCCGCGTGAACAAGATCACGGCGATCGACCAGGAACACAGGAAGTAAAGGGGAATGCCATGTTGACTAACCTGAATACGATAGAACGGCTGGTGGAAATCATCACCCGCGAAGTGCTGGTGGCCCGGATGGAACAGCAGGAACGAGCCAAGGGTTCCGAGCACCATCAATGCAAATACGACTGCGCGGAAGGCATGTGCGTACAAACCTGTTTCGATCGCGCCGGCCGCGTGATCAGTGCCGGGGCCGAACGATTGTCCTCCACCATCGGCGTGATTCCAACAGACGCCAGCATGGCCTCGATGATCGACCACACTCTGCTCAAACCGGATGCTACTCCGGACCAGATTGCACAACTTTGTTTCGAGGCGCGCAAGTTCAACTTTGCCTCGGTTTGCGTGAATCCGACCTGGGTGGAGTTGTGTGCCCAGTTGCTGCGGGGCTCGCCGGTGAAGGTATGCACGGTGATCGGCTTTCCCTTGGGGGCTTCTGCGGCGGAAGTAAAGGTTTTTGAAACCGAAAATGCGCTGGACAACGGCGCCACTGAGATCGACATGGTGATCAACATCGGTGCGCTCAAGGCACGAGACCTGGAGCTGGTGGCCCGTGATGTCTGCGGCGTGGTGATGGCATCCCACGCCCGCGGGGTCATTGTCAAGGTGATCATCGAAGCGGTGTTGTTGACGGACGAGGAAAAGACCCTGGCCTGCTTGTTGGCCAAAGAAGCCGGCGCTGATTTCGTCAAGACTTCCACTGGCTTTGCCGGCGGCGGCGCCACCGTGCACGACGTGGCGCTAATGCGGCGCGTGGTCGGCCCGGAAATGGGCATCAAGGCAGCGGGTGGCGTGCGCACATACGAAGACGCTGAAAACCTGATCAAGGCAGGCGCCACCCGGATTGGTGCCAGCGCGGGCGTAAAGATCCTTCAGGATCCCGTGGCCGCACCCGGCGCCACTGCGCCATCGGCCGCTACTGTGGCGGGAAAGTACTGAGAGGAACAGCCATGCTGATTGCAAAAGTGATCGGGACCACCGTTTCCACCATCAAGGATGAGAAACTGCAAGGCCGCAAGCTGCTGGTGGTGCGTCAGACCGACGAACGCGGAAATCCGGTAGGGAAGCCTTTCGTGGCCATTGACACCGTCGACGCCGGAGCCGGTGACTTAGTCCTGACCTGCGCCGGCTCCTCCGCGCGCCAGACCGCCATCACGAAGGATACCCCGGTGGATGCGGTGATCATGGCGGTGATCGATTCGCTGGAAGTGGAAGGCGAAGTCGTCTTCCGGAAGTCTAGGTAGCAAACTGGACAACGATCTCTCTTCTATTCGGGAAGCGCGACTTTCTCCAGCCTAGACAACCGGCGGAACTTCCCCGTAGTTCATAGGCACCACTTCGCCCCGAAGGACGCGTAGCACACCCTCAAACATGGCCCGCATCTCGTCCTCACCCGGGTAAATCAGCAAGGGGGCGATGAACTGGACCTTCCGGCGCAGCTCTTCAGTGATCCAACGGCTCTTAGCCATCCCCCCAGTCAGCACCACGGCATTGACATTTCCTTCCAGAACGGCTGCGCAGGCCCCAATCTCCCGGGCCACATTGTAGATCATGGCATCCAAGACCAGCTTGCTGCTCTCGTCGCCGGAGGCGGCGGCCTCTTCCACGCTGCGCGATTCGTTGGTGCCGAAGTAGGCCACCAAGCCCCCGCGCCCATTGATTAGCTTGTGTATCTCGGCCAGCGTATGCTGGCCGGAGAAGCTCATCTCGGCCACCTGGGCCGCCGGCAGACCACCCGAACGCTCCGGGGCGAACGGCCCCTCGCCTTCTACAGCGTTGTTCACTTCCACTACGCGGCCCCGGCGGTGGGCAGCGACGGTGATCCCGCCACCCAAATGGACCACGATCAAATTGACCTCCTCGTATGGCTTGCCTAGCTCGCTTGCAGCCCTGCGGGCCATGCGCTTCTGGTTCAAGGCATGGAATATGCTGCGCCGACGGATTTGGGGGATCCCGGTAACCCTTGCGACCGGGTCCAGCTCATCCACTGCGATGGGATCTACGATGTAGGCTGGGATACCTGCCTTCAAGGCAAACTCCTGCGCCAAGGGGGCTCCCAGATTGGAAGCATGGTTGCCGTGAACTGCGCCCAGCAGCTCGCTTACCAGCACATTGTCCACGCAGTAAACCCCACTGGGGATGGGCCGGGTGAATCCGCCACGGCCCACCACGGCGAGCAATGCGCCTAAGTCCAGGGGGGCTTGGGTCAAGGCCTGCGAAATCATCTCGAAGCGAAACTCGATCTGGTCGGAGATCAGGGGGAAAGGGCGCAGTTCCTCCGCCGTGTGCCTGATTTCAGTAACGAAAACAAGTTCCTCTCCATGAAAAATCCCCACCTTGGTCGATGTGGAACCGGGGTTGATGGCTAGAATTTGGCCGAGTCTGCCATCAGGCAAAAAAAGTGCGGGATCGGGCATGGGTTTTCTCCTCCTCGAACTAGACCAGTTTTTCCCAAACTTGCGGGTTCAGTGACGGAATGACCACTGCAGAAACAAGCGAGCCCTCGAGCGAGGCCACTTCTGCGCCGGACTGGACTGCCGCTTGAACCCCTGAGACCTCACCACCCAGAAGAACAAAGCCCTTACCGCCCAAGGCAACAGCCAGGCGGATCTCCAGCAGTTTTGCCTGGCCGGTCTTGGCTGCCTTGTCCGCCGCTTTGATGGAAGCAGCCACGGAGAAAGTCTCGATCACTCCCAAGGCCGGCACGGCCGGGACTTCCACCGCCCCAAAAAGGGCCGGGATGACATCGGGGTGCACGTTGGGCAGGACCAGGGAGTCGATCACTGCCTCAGGGTGTTTCTCGGTCCCCGCTGCGATGGCCGTGCGCACAGCGTAGACGTCCCCGCTGACGAGGCCGATATACTTGCCGCAGCACACCGTCCGGGCATCGATCAGCTCTACGCTGGCTGCCTTCACCATGCAATCGGTGGATTCGATGCCCAGACCGATGCTGGACCATTCCACCATTCCAATCGTTTTAGTCATCCGCGCACCTCCAGAACAATTGCGGTAGGGGTCACGGCCTGAACCACGCCATCCGAGGGGGCATGCAACGGCACACCCAGTCCCTTGGCCGCCGCTTCGGCGATGACTTGGCCCCGGTGCACCTGCTCGCCAATTTTGACGGAAGGGACCGAAGGTTGGCCGACGTGCTGCTTGAGAAGCAGCGTGAGGATTGGTGAAGGGGTCGCCTCTCCTCGATAGGGAGCAGGTACATCGTAGGCGTGAAGCCCCAGGCGATAGGAGAGCCTTTTTGAGGGAATCCGGCGGTAGCCGATGGCGGGATTTGGTTGAGTGCGCTTGCCAGAGTAGCGGGTTCCCACCGCAAGCAACTGATCTCGCACGGCTTCGGTGACACGAGCCGGGTGTAAGCCCACCGGGCAGGCATAGTAGGTGCAAAGGCCACAGAGGCAACACAGCAGAGCGCCCAGGGGTGCCATGTCCTTCCCGCCAAGGGAAACGGCTCGGATGATCTTATGCGGCTCAAGGGCATGGCCTAAGAGGTAGCGCGGGCACATGTCGGTGCAGCGGAAGCACTGCAGGCAGGTACTCGCCCCACGGCGGGTGATGACACGCATGGTGTCCCGGCGGCCGCGGATGGCGGGGTTCTCTTCCGGCAAAACAAGGATCGAAGCAGTTGTCTTGGTGACCGGATCTTCAAGCAAGGCCAACTTACCCATCATTGCCCCGCCCTCGATCAGGGCAGTACCGCGGCGGGCTCCGCCGGCTAATTCCAGCATGTCGCGGAATGGTGTTCCCAGTGGAACTTTCCAGGTACCGGGCGCTGCTACCTCGCCGATTACGTTGACATACTTGTCAGTCACAGGGATCCCTTCTACGGCCTTTGCGATGTTCAGAAAGGTCTCCACGTTCTGCACAACGACACCACAGTCCAGGGGAAGGCCAGCTTCCGGGACTACGGCACCTGTGACCTCGTAGACCATCGTCTGCTCATCGCCGGCAGGGTAAAAATCCTTCAGTTCGAAGAGCCGCAAGCCGGCAGACCCGGCCATCTCGCGTTCCAGCGCGGTCCGAGCCCGGGTGTATTTCTCCTTGAGGGCGATCACCCCCTCGGCTGAACCCGTGGCCAACACCGCCAGCTTCAATCCATGCACGATGGCCTTGCTTTCAATGGCCATCAGCTCCTGATCTTTGCGTACCAGCAAGTCACACTCGGCCCCATTGCCGATGATCAAGCCAACTTGAGCGGAGAGCTTGACGTGTGTGGGAAAGCCGCCTCCGCCAGCACCGACGACACCGGCTTCCTTACAAGCAGCAATAATTCTGTCGCGCTCCACGGGGTCCACCCTTCCTATACCCGCGTTAGATGATGCGGAATCCGTCCACCAGCACGCAGCGCCGCTGCCGCGTGAAGCTGCGGGCGGAAGTCATCCCCTCTCCGGTCGGCCCGGCGATGGTGAAAGTGCTGAAACCCTCGCCACCGGCACCGAGACCGGCGTAGGACGGGGCATTCTTGACGAAGACGGTCGTCTTGATCGCGCGGGCAAAAGCCGTCATGTTATCAATGTTCTTGGAGTGCATGATCGCCGTGTGCTTGTAACCCTTCTCCAGGCGGATCGCCTTCTCGATTCCTTCCTCCACCGTGCGGGCGCGGATGATCGGCAGCACCGGCATCATCTGCTCGGTTTGGGCGAAGGGGTGGGATTGGTCAGTCTCGAAGATGATCAGCCGAATGTCGCGCGAGACTTCGATCCCGATCTTGGCCAGGATGCGCCAGGCGTCTTTGCCGATGCACTCTTTGTTGGCCGTCCAGCGCAGGGTCTCCGGCTTTCCCTCCTCCACCACCGGCAGTATGGCCAGCTTGGTCAGCGCTCCCACGTCCGGCTCGTGCAGCAAGTAGGCACCCTCGCGCTGCATCCGCTGGATCAGCAGGTCAGCAACCGAATCGACGACGATCAGCTCCTTCTCACACACGCAGGGCAGGTTGTTATCGAAGCTGGCTCCAGCCACGATGTCAGCAGCTGCCTTGAACAGGTCGGCAGTCTCGTCGACCAGGACGGGTGGATTGCCTGCACCGGCGCCAATCGCCTTCTTGCCCGAACGAAGCGCCGCCTTGACGACTGCGGGTCCACCAGTGACCACGACCATGGCGATACCTCGGTGACGCATGAGGGCGTTGGCTGCCTCGATCGTGGGATTTTCCAGGGCAGTCACCAGGTCGGGTGGGCCGCCGGCCTTGACGATTGCGTCGTTGATTAGGGAGATGGTATAAGCAGAGGTTAGTTTGGCGCTGGGATGAGGGCAGAAGACCACGGAGTTGCCGGCGGCGATCATCCCGATCGAGTTGCTGATGATTGTCGCCGCAGGGTTTGTCACCGGGGTTATCGCCCCGATCACGCCAAAGGGGGCCATCTCCACCAGTGTCAGCCCATGGTCCCCGGTATAGGCGGAAGGTCCAATGTCTTCGGTGCCGGGGGTTTTGCTCGCAGCCAGGATGTTCTTGACAACCTTGTCCTCCACCCGTCCGATTCCCGTCTCTTTGACAGCCATTTCGGCAAAGGCCCTCACATTGCTCAATGCAGCCTGGCGGATGGCAGCGATTATTTGCTCGCGCTTCTCCAGACTAAGGCACTCGAACCTCAGCTGCGCGACCCCTGCTGCTGTCACCGCTTCGTCCACCTCGGAAAAAATGCCGTGTGCTCCCGGTCCTCGTTCCAAGCGGGGGCCCAACTTATCCAGCACTCGGCTGACAATTTCAGTGATTTGCTCTTGGTCGATTCCTTCAGTCATCTCTCTCTCCTTGGCATCATTTCGCGCCTATGTCGGCTGGCCCAAGGGGTTCCCCGGACCCACTGGAACCGGCGGCCAGTCCAGCTTGCATACAGTCGATGTCCTGCTCCACGCTACCACCCGAGACCCCGATCGCGCCGATCACCCGATCGCCTTCCCGAATGGGGGCTCCTCCACCGAAGACGACAAGCCGGGAATCCGTGTGCTGAATCCCGTAAAGCGGAGAACCTGGCTGTGAGGCTTCTCCCAGCCTGGCCGTTTCCATGCGCAGGACGGTTGCGGTATAGGCCTTCTTGGCAGCCAGCTCCACGCTGACCGGTAGAGCGCCATCCATCTTCTCCAGGAGCAGCAAGTCCCCGGCCCCATCGGTCACAGCTACTACCATCGGCACACCAATGGCGCTCGCTTTCTTCCGCGCAGCCCGAGTATGAGCTTGGGCTCGCTCGAGGGTGAGCAATGGCTCATCCCTAACGACGCCCTTCGGCAGGTTGTCTTCTCTTTTGCTATTGGTAATACTGGTCACCCTCTTTTTCACCTCCTGGACAATGGCTTCCTGCTCCTCCACCAGGGCCAGAGAAAAGAGCAGGTCGGACAAGCGGTTAAGGTAGGCTAGCTGCAGGTGGTCCTTGGAATCGGAAGCCGAGTAACCCACCAACGCCCTTTCCGCTCGGCGGCAGACTGTACGGACCAGGTTCAGACCGGTGTCAGCCGGCCCACCCGCTGGGAAATGAAAGCCCGAAAGCTTGGGCAGCGAGTTCATGGCCTGGTCGATTTGCCGTTCCAACTGGCGGATCTCTTCCTCTGTGATCCCGGATTCCGGCGGGAGGTTTTGCGCCTGGGCAAGCCGGGCGGCGATGCCGCTGATTCGCGGGATCGAGTTCTGCAGAATATCCCTCACCCAGGGCAACGTGCAGAAGGCACGGGCAAACCCAAGGCCCGCCATCAGCTCATCCAAGTTACCCAACACTTCAAAAAGGGGCGAACCCTTACTGAGTCGGGTGCCATCAGCCAGAGAGGTCTCCCCTTGGTCTCCGGTGCGGGTGTAGATCCTCATATTAAACCCCTATCGAGACCCAAGCTTGGCCAATTCAATCGAGTCGACTATGCCCACAACGGCCGCGTCCACCGGCCCGCCATCTTGCCCGCCAGCCCGCAGGGCAGGGCTCCCTATGACGTAGAGCACATCCTCTCCGATACCGGCGTCCACCGTGTCGATGGCCACCAACATCTCGTGCTCGGAAAGGACCAAGCCATCTCCGCGGATCAGGAACGGCTGCACAATGAGCAGCTTATTGCCCACCAAGCGGGGATCTTTGCGTGTAGCCACAACATTGCCGACTACTTTGCCTAGGCGCATTTCTCCTCCTCCTCATCGACCAGTTCGACACCCAGGTCTCTGGCCAGTTCACGGGCTAACGGTGTGACCAAAGCACCTTTTGCTGGAATCCTTCCGGAGCCGGTCAACGCTTCCCGGATTTCCAAGGTGGTTATCAACCGGCGGGAACTTGTCCTTTCCCTTGCGATCACTCTACCCTTGCCGAGTTGGGGTAGTCCGATGGCTCGATCCGAGGATTCCCCCGGAACGGGCAAATCCCTCTTGTCGCCAGTTTGTACACTTTTTATAGAGTCAGAGAATCTTGCATTGGCAGGATGACCTCCTGCCAGGCATTGGATGGCGGCATCGGCCAGGTTGCGAGCCCGAACCAGCTTGACGCCGAGCCCCGCCAACCGATCCAAATTGCACCGGGCTGCTGTTTCGAGGGGGACGGGAGCGCCTTCCAATTCGGCTGAGTCAGATGCGGCGATGACCGGTTTGCCTAGCCAGAGGGCATCAATGACCGCTGCTACGGGGAAGGTATCGGTCAGCAGTAGTACTGTCTTGGCAGCCGTAAACTTGGTCAGGATCGCAACAATCACCAGGTCATAATTCTGGACAAGACTGTAAGGGTGCTCGACTTCTGCTTCAAGCCGGACCTTTGCGCCTGAAAGCTGCCCCTGGAGCGCATCACGCGGGTGGACCGAAGAAGCGGCATGGCTAAGCACCACGTCCACGGCAAAGCCTTCCTCGATCAGCTTGCGGATCGCGCCGAAAGAGTCGGATGCTCCAAGGTAACCACCCGTGACCACAGCCAGGATCTTCCCGCGTGGTTCGCCAGTGGAGGGCGATTTCGATTCTGGTTCCAGTTGCTTTAAAACCTGCACTACGATCTGGCGAACTAAAGCTTCAGTTTCCATCGCTCGACCCTTCTGGCACATTTAGGGCAAGCCCCATCGGCGTGATCAGCATCGGTTCGGGCGGTACTTCCACGGGTAAGCCCAGCCGATCGGCCAGGACCTCGGAGAACCCGGCCAAGGATGCAGCCCCGCCGACCAGGTAGACCCGGTCGGCGGGGTAGCCGTCGACATAGCGGGCCACGATCGAGGCTACCTTCTCCATGACTGGCACCAACACCGGGAAAAGCCGGCTGCTCTGTTTGGCGTCCAGCTTCAACCTTTCCGCATCCTCGAAACGGATGCCGAAGTGCCCGGCCAGGACGAGCGTGAAGTGAGTCCCCCCGGTGGCCTCATCGGCGACCCGTATGGGTAACCCATCGTGCAGGATGGAGATGCCGGTGGTCCCCCCACCGACATCGACGATCACGCCTTCCCGAATATGCAAGGTTGTTGCCGCTGCCGTCGGCTCGTCGATGACCCCGATCACTTCCAGCCCGGCGGCCTCGCAGACGTTCGCTGTAGCCCGGCTATTGGCGCTGCCGGTGCCGGGTGGAATGCCTGTTGCACAACGCACGAGATCCTGTCCCAGACGCCTCTCCAGCTCGCGGACGAGCTCTCTCAAGATGTCAATGGCGCCGATGTAGTCCAGCACTACCCCATCCCGGACCACTGTGGCCAAACGCAGAATGGCGGCAGCCGGCTCACCCGGCCCGTCGAGGACGATGACTTTGACAGCGGAGGTGCCCAGGTCGACACCCACGCGGAAAGGACCGGACCCTTTCGCACCCTTGCTCCGGATGAGCCCGGCAGCCTGACTCAACCTCATCCGCACAGAACGCTCCACACCGGCGCTTGGGCTCTCGAAGGTGCCAGCCTGCTTCATGGGGGCGCTCACAGGAACTTCACCTGGTCACCGCTGGAAAGACCCGCTGCATTGGCCTCGTCGGTGTCAACGTGCATCTGCGTCCAAAAATCGGGGCTAACCCGGGCCAGCACGTTCTCGTAGACTACCGGTCGAACACCGTTGGTGCGGACTCTGACTCGATCTCCATCCTTGATGCCGAGCGTGGCAGCCCACTGGGGATCCAGGTGCATGTGGCGCGAAGCCAAGATCACACCCTCGCTCAAAGTCACCGCGCCGCGGGGCCCGACCAGGATCAAGCCGGGGCTCCCCTGGATGTCCCCGGAATCTCTCACCGGGGGGTTGATGCCCAGTACGAAGCCGTCGGTGCGGGAGATCTCGACCTGTGTACGCGAACGTAGTGGGCCAAGGACACGAGCATTCTGAATGATCCCTTTGGGGCCGACCAGGATCAGCGTTTCCTTGGTGGCATACTGCCCGGGCATCAGCTCAACAGTCGGGGTCAATTGGTAACCCGGCCCGAACAGGCGAGCCAAGTCCTCCTTGGAAAGATGGATATGCCGAACCGAGACGCCGACCGGGATGTTGGTGTAATCCACCTGGGCCAAGTACTGGCGGATCGCATCAGCGATAGCTCGGGCCAGCAAGGCCTCCCGGTATTGACCTTCATTCGGCAGTTGTGGCATAGGGAATTCCTCTTTTAATTGTGGCTACGGTTTGGGCAGCATCATTTCCACGTCACCGTGGGGGCGCGGTATCACGTGCACGGAAACCACTTCCCCAACCAGGCGAGCAGCTGCCGCCCCGGCATCGGTGGCTGCCTTGGTAGCTCCCACATCGCCGCGAACCATCACCGTGACCAAGCCCGAACCGATCTTCTCATATCCGACCAGCCGGACATTGGCCGACTTCACCATGGCGTCAGCCGCCTCGATAGCGGGTACGAATCCCCTAGTCTCCACCAATCCTAACGCATCGTTGGTCATGACTGTATCCTCCGTTTTCTATTCATTTGGCCGTCTTTCCTTTACCTTTTTTCTTGGGCGATTTCTTGGGCGATTTCGGTTTGTGCATGGGCGGCTCTAAATCGCTCCCGGCGGGTTGATAGCTCCCGGCGGGGCGTTCCATGGTCGCTTCGGTCATTCCGACCAGTTCCCCCAAGATG
Source organism: Thermodesulfobiota bacterium (assembly GCA_041478715.1). Lineage (GTDB taxonomy): Bacteria > Caldisericota > JANLFM01 > JANLFM01 > JANLFM01 > JAPLHX01. The sequence goes on from JBGOWQ010000002.1 coordinate 13,196, forward strand.
ACCGCTGCTTCTTGCTTGGTTTCTCCAGGAGGAGTATCTTGCGGCTGGGCATACTCTTCCAGCAGCGGAGCGGTCTCTTTGCTTGGGCTCGAAGGAGGTTGATTCCCCGAGCTATCGACATGGACGATCATCAGCTCAGTGCCGTCTGCAGGTCGAGGGATGACCAATACCGAAACCACCTTGCCGACGCGCGAAGCGGCAGCCGCTCCAGCACAGGTTGCTGCTTTCACGTCACTCACCTCTCCGAGCAACTTGATCGTGACCATTCCGCCGCCTTTGGTCAACTCGTAACCGAGCAGTTTCACTTGGGCTGACTTGACCGCGGCATCCGCAGCTTCGATGGCTGCCACTAAGCCGACCGTCTCAATCAAACCCAGGGACTTTCTACCGGAAAGCCCCCTGGGGCGGTCGTGGGCTCGTTCCGGAATACCAGCCGGGTCTAGCCAGATCTCTTCCGAGGTAGCGGGGATGACTGCATCCAGTGGGTTTTCCCCGATCGTCTTCCGTGTCAAGGTTCCCCTTTCCTTTCTTGCCGGATAATTTCTCCGGCCAATTCCCGGTAATCTTGCGCACCATGGCAGCGGGGGTCGTAGAGCGTGATCGGCTGGCTGAAGGAGGGGGCCTCCGCCAGCTTCACGTTCTCCCGGATCATGGATTGATAGACAAGCCGACCAAATTTCTGTCGCAACTGTTCAACAACCTCTTGCGCATGGCGAGTCCTTGCCGCCAGGCGACAGATCAGGATTCCTGTAAGCCTTAGGCTGGGGTTGTAGCGCTCCTGCACGAGCTTGACGGTAGCCAGAAGCTGGACCAGCCCGGAAAGGGCCATCACGTGCGCTTCCACGGGCACCAGGACCTCTTCCGAAGCGGCCAGGGCGTTTGTAGCGAGCAGCCCCAGGGCCGGTGGGCAATCGAAGAGCAGATAATCCCAGCGATGGGGAGGTAGCCGGGTCAGGTTCCGCCGCAGGATCATTTCGGCACCGAACTCGCTTGCCAGTGCTTTTTCCACCCCGCCCAGCAGGCAGGAGGATGGAATCAGGTCTAGTTTTGAGATGCTTGTGGTCTCCAATAGGGCCGGAAGGCTGGAACGCCCTAGGAACACATCGTGGAGACCCCGCGAGGATTGGTGAAAACCGTACCAGGATGTGCTGGAAGCCTGTGGGTCGCAGTCGATGAGAAGCACTCGGCGGTCGGCCGCGGCAAGACAGGCAGCCAAGTTGACGGCAGTTGTTGTTTTGCCGCTACCGCCTTTCTGATTGCAGATGGCGATTGTCCTCATCGACTTTCCTCTGATCCGGCAAGTTTGAAAGGTATTCCTTTGACCAATCGCGCTGCATTGGCTCCCAGTTCCCGCACCAGTCGCGGCGGGCAGCCGCGGGTCAGGAGACGGAAGAGTGGCTTGGAGCGAGGTAGCCGGCGGTGCTGGACGATCACCCAGCCATCCTCGCCGATGGCTACCCCAGCGCCCAAGGGGGAAATCAGGGACGCCTCCTGGGCCATCTGCTCACAAGAGCCGGGCAATTCGACCACGCGGAAGGGCACTGATTCTTCCTCCAAACCCCATAGGATTTCGCGCAGCAATGCCGGATCAGCTCCTTGGGGGGAGACGGCTACGATCACCTGCGGGTGCACAATCTCCATGTATTCAGGCCTCGGGAATCCTGAGCCCCGCGAAGAACCTTCGGTAAGGTGTTTTTCGGGACACCGCCATTGCCCTCACCCCCGGCCCTCGCTCGCTTGCGAGAGAGGAAGAACACCGGGCGAAACCCCCAAAGGAGTCGAATTTGCATAGGACAGCACCAGTCCGGTAGCCACGGCATTGCGTGGACCTTCGCTGCTGCGCACGTTGGCCGTACCGACCACGACGCCGTACTCGGCCAGAGCATCGGAGATCATCCCAGGGATCTCAAAATCGAGTGCACAACCTCCGACAAGGACCACATAGCTCAAGAGGCGCAGGTTCCCGGCCGGGGCAACCGCGTTGAGGGCTCGAAGCGTATTGGTCACGAAGACCCTGTTTTTAGCCTTGCGGCGTACGGTACGAACCTTCTCGATGCTCAGATCGCCAGGCAGGGCAGCCAACCCCTCTTCCTTGATCACCACCGTGCGGGCAAACAGCTTTGGGTCGAGCGGCTCTTCAAAGAAACGCACCGTCCCATCTTCGCCGCGCAGCAGAAACAAGTTGTCCACGCGACCGACAGGGAAACGCTTTATCTCTTCGGCCAGGTTGCGGTCATCCAGCGCCAGCTCGGCGTCGATAATCAGGTTCACCATATCCCCAGCTCCAGCCAAGTGAATGACATTGATCTGACCATCTTTGCCGGCCAAGGCAGCGTCAGTCGAACCCGCACCCAGGTCGAGGATGGCCAAAGGCAAGTCCGCGCCGGGCGTAGTCAAGGCCCCGTACAGGGCCATGTGCGCTTCCACGCCCCCGACCTGGACTTGGGCACCGGTTTCCTTAGCTAACTGGTCCGCGATCCGGCCCATCGACAGCCGCGAGCTGGCCACCATCGCCGCCAAGGCGACTGCGTTCTCCGAAGACAGTTCCCCTGCTAGCCCGCCGACGACGGCCTGCTGGACCAACGTGTCCACCGGCAGGAGGTCCTGGATGCGGATCGCTTCCATGGGCTGGTCAGTCAGGTGGGACATCATGCTTCGCACACGCTCTAGCATCCCGCCTACGTTAGTTCCCGGCTCGCCCTTGGCATCATGCAGGCGTCCGGTACGTTCGATGGCTTGCAGGATAGCCTGAGCGCCGGCCTGGAGGTCGATCTCAAGCGTGGCCCGCTCCCCGATGAGCGTGAGACTGCCCGCGGGGATGCGCCGTTCTCGGACGTCGCCTGCCGGGGTCTTGATGACCACGGCCGAGCGGTTGCCGATCAATGCACGGGCAATGGGGGCGATGTTCTTGGTTTCTTCCGGTGTGAGTCCGAAAACCGTGGCGATCCCGTAGGGATTGCTCAACGTGGAGATCGACCGCCCCGGGTCGGCTACCTCCACAGCAGCCAACATGCCCAAGGGAACCCGGTCCACCAACAAAACTTCGTCCACAATTGGGATCGTTCGCTGGATCCGGTTGGCAATGAGCACGGCTTCGTCCTTCTGCACGATGGCGGCCTGGATTGCCACGCCACGCTGGAACGCCGTGTTGATCTGATCGCTTGCCTGGCTGAAGTCGATGTGGCCGGGGACCACCACAATGACTTGCTCCCCGGCGTAAGCCTCATCCAACCTTCCCAGGAGTAGGGTCTTTCCCACTCCCAGGCCGATACCGCCCGGAGTCGCCGGGTTATGCCCGATCATCGTCGATTCGGTGATGATCGTCTCGCTGATTGTCTCCATAGCCACATCACCGATGACCGGGGTGGCGTCGTTCAGTAAGATCAATTCCAGGTCCGAGATTCCTTTGCCTGTACCCGCCATAGCCATCGACAAGCACTCCATGACACCCGGCACGTTGTCCATGGTACCCTTAATCCCGGTTGTGCCAGTGATCGCGCTAGCCAGGAATCGGGGTTCGCCCGTGCGCTCCACGATGGCTAAGGCCGCTTCCGTGGTGCAATTGCCGATGTCGATGCCGGCAATCAGCATCATTCAGCATCGAGCTCGAAAGCCTTGGGGTGTAGGATCATCCGGGGAGGTAGCGGCCTTTACTCGGACCGCAGGAGCTCCCTCCGCTCGTAGACCTCGGCTGCTTCCTGTACGAAAGCAGAGCAGATCTTGGCCTTATACTTGGTTTCCAGCTCCTCCGCCATGGCCAGTAATTCCGCCTTGGTGCTTCGGTGCGGGCGCAAAGCGTTGTACATCTCCAGCAGCCGCTCGTCTGGAACGGCGGACAATTCGGCTGCCCTTCGCAGATTGAGGCCCAACTGCTTGCGGCCTACGCCTTCAGCGATCTCGGCCTGCATGCGCAGTGTTTCCGGGGTGATGCGCACGTCCAGCGGCTCGACCTTGCCGGCCATGACCGCTTCCAGGGTGACATCTTCCATGCGTTTGCCGGTCGCGGTATGCAGCAGCTCCGGTCGCTTCTCGGCCAGCGGGTAGTCCTTCTTAGGGTCTAGCTGGGCTGCGGATTTGGCAGCTGGAGCGCGGACGGTTTCCGACTTGGCCTGGGGGGGAGTCCCCTCCCCTATCTGGCGGATCACTTCGCGTACGATTTTGTCGATATCCAGCTCTTTCATCGATCCCTCCTCATTTCTCTAGCTTCACTCGCAATTCCACTGGAGGAGCACCAGGCACTACTCCCTTGGTCTCCTTGATGTGAATCACGGCGGCGATAGCTTGGAACTTGGGTCGGGCCATCTGATCATTGCGCACCGGCACCGGGTTGGTGGCTTCTCCCTTGGCATACTTGGCGGCGTTGCGGCCGATTGCCCGGTAGGTGGGAAGGTCCAAGAGCGGGGACTGAGAGAAGAGTTCCAGGTTGTTCAGGGGAGCCAGGTCTTTCTGGTGGATGACGGTGGTTCCTCGGGACTGGATGCCGATCGCTACCCCGGAGCCGCTCAGCTTGGCGGCCCGGTGAGCGATGAAAGCCACGTCGGAGGTGTGTTTCACTCTAATCACACGAGCATGGATGCCTTCCTCCTCGATACCGGCAAGGATCTCACGCAGAATGGCAGAAAGCGGGATACCCGTGATGTTCTTGTGGAACTTGATCCCGAAGACCGGGCTCAGGCCCACGACGACTTCGTCGCTACGCGTTCCGGGGCGGGCTTCACCGATCTCCTCAAGGACCATGGCTCCCGGTCCCGCGGTTTCTTTGGAAGTTGCCGGAGCGGAAGGCTTGGACCCGCCCATCTCTTGCAGGACCTGCAACACGATTTTTTCGATCATTTCCGGGTTAAGCGACATTTTTCACCTCTCTTTGGGCGGTCACTCGCCGATTAACTCGGGGCGCTTGGCCTGCGGAATTTCCTTCAGCAGTTTCCAGCGCTCTTCGCTCAAGCGATAACCTGTCCCCGGTCCGTGATAGTCGTTCGGGTCATTGACCGCGGACCACACGCGGAAGTCGGCATCTACCCAGGCCGCTGTCTGCAGGTAATCACCGGAAATACGCAGCTTGAGCATCCCCAGTATGTTCCGGGCCACATCGTCGAAACCTCGCTTGGCCAGTGCTTTGACCACATCCAGTCCCGTGATCCCTCGCTTCATGAGGTCCTGCGCCGCCTTCAGGTCATCGGTAACCCGCCGTTCGGGCATATCCTTGGAGCCATGGGCAAAGGTCGCGGCTTCCACTTCATCATCGCTGATGGGCGGGAAGCCCAGTTCGGCGAACACCGCCTGCAGGGCACGAGCGGCCTTATTGCGGACGGCCACCACGTCACCCTCGGTGACCGGGCGGACCCCGCCTTCCAGCTTCAGGTCGCGCTGCAGGACGAGGTAATCATCCATGTCCTCGATGTCGAAATTGGAGCCGGCGAACATGTTGTCATAATTGGGCACTCCACCATAGCCGGAGAAAATGAGGTCGGTCCCGGGAATCATCTGCATGAGCATGCGAGCTGTGCGCCGGATGTCGGAATGGGAAAAGGTCTGGTCGTTGCCGGAAGCAACTTCAAGGTCAAGGCTGACCGAGATCAGGTTTTCAGCCAGGACGGCACGGATGCCGGAGGGTACCGCACCAGGAACACCGATGCAACTGATCGATCCATTCTGCAGTCCTTGCACACCGGCCCCGCGGGTAATCATCACGCAACGCGTTTCCAGGTAGAGCATCGACTTGCTCTCGGCATAGCCCATCTGCACCTCGGAGCCGGTACCGGAGGTATAACGGATCTTGATCCCACGCGAGGCATAGGCAGAGGCCAAGAAGGCTTTGGACCAAGGCGTGTCGTCTCCATCGACGAAAACCTTCTCAGTGCCATAGACGGAAACCGTCTCAGCGTAGGCAGTGAGCCCCCGCATCCCCAGGGCCAACTCGACCGATTCTTCGAGGGCATCCTGGGTAAGCACACCACCTCGCCCGGTTTGCGAGCCAACGAGGATGGAGAGGGCATTGAAGGGAGCATAACGACTGATGCCGACCGTTGTCTCGATCTCCATGAAGCCGCGGAAGGCAGCTTCCGCTGAATCTGCTGCCAAGAGCACGGGGTTGTCACGGAGGTTGGTGGCGTGTGCCTGGTTGCCGGGCACCTTGCGCGAACGCATTTTCGTCATCGCCATCATCATTTCGAGGACGTTCATGTGTGAGAGCACGTCCAGGATCTTACCGGGTGTCAAGCCGCGGAAAATCTGGATGACTTCTCCCCGGGGGACGTTGAAATCCACCCAGCGACGGGCGATTTCCCTCGAGTCCATGGCCATCGAATGTTCTGCCGAAGCCGTGTCGATGGCATAATCCGCGATGAACTGCTCAACCACGTCAAACTGCTCGCGCGGCTTGCCATCCAACTCGACGACCTTGCCTGCCGCAATGCGGATGCTGGGCTTCGGGTCGAAGGGGTTCTCCATGGCGATGAGGCCTTCCTCCGGCCATTCGGAGACCAAGCCGTCAAGGTTGACCGGACGTTGCTCGAGAATTTCAAACCTCTTGGAGCGTTTCTTTGGGACAGCCATACCTGACACTCCTTTCAGCCGGCCGATTAGATGTAGGGCGCTGTACCCAGGGACTTCGGGACCTCACCCATCAGGCTCAGCAGCTTTAACCCGGCGTCACGGGCGGCAATCACCGATTGCCGAACGGCACCGGAATCCCCCGTCACCCAGATGGCCATCTCGTTGGTCAGGCTGAAGGTATGTTGAGGGCTGCCATAACCAAGGATTTCCACGTCAGCCGCCTTGACGGCGACATCGCAGATCACTACCCCGATCGCGGCTGGGGCTCCTAGGATCAGGCCGAATGCCTTGCCGAAGGGGCAAGCAAACGCTTTCTCCAGGACATAGCTTCCCCGAGCCGAGTATTGGAACTCAAGGTGGCCGGCACTGTTGGCGTAAACATCCCCGAAGGTCCGCTGATTGAGATCCTTGAGGGTAACTTCGACGGCTCGGCGTGCATCGGAGACATCGACCGCGCCGAAAATAATCAAGCTGCCGTGACCGGCGCCACCCTTGCAGTCTCTGGGCAGTTCGATGCGCACGATCTCAGTGTTGGTTGCTTTGATCCCCTCGTCCGCGGCCATGAGCTGCGGGCCGGCACCGGTCCGCGAGCCGATGATACCGATCGACTTGAAGCGCTTGTCAAAGCCCAACTGCTCATGCAGCTGGTTGTCCAGGTTGGCGATGACCAACCCGATGGTATCGCCGGGACCCAGCCCGACAAACTCGGTCAGGCCGTAGGACATGATGGGAGCAGCCAAGTCCATTTCGGATCCGACTGTCACCGCCGTACGGACCGTGACAGCGCCAGGTGCTGCAGTTGGAGTGTCGGATTTTCCAGAGGCCACCCGCTTGAGCACTTCTTCGACGACTCTGCTGACCATTGGATCTTTTTCCATCTTTTTTGCCTCCTATGGAATTGAAACATGCTGCCTCAGGCTACGCTGAGCCCCCGGCAGGTCGATAGCCCCGGGCAGGGCGTGATGAACCCTCACTTAACCGAGATGGGCATCACCTTTTCCAAGTCGGGGTGTGGTCGCGGGATGACGTGCACGGATACCAACTCGCCCACGCGTTTGGCGGCAGCGGCGCCGGCATCCGTGGCTGCCTTGGTGGCGCCCACGTCACCGCGCACGAGGACCGTCACGAAGCCGCTGCCGATTTTTTCATAACCGACAAGCATCACGTTGGCGGCTTTGACCATAGCATCAGCTGCTTCCACCGCTGCCACGAAGCCCTTGGTTTCGACCATGCCCAAGGCCTCGTTGTAGATGCCTCGTTCACCGATTCCCTTAGTTTCCACATTAAGCCTCCTTGTGCTGTAATTCGGCAGGGGTCGCGCGTAGCGCGAGCCCCCGCCGGAACATCATTCCGTTTTTAGTTTCGAAAGCGGTTATTTCTTCTTTGGCGCCATGACCCCGGGAACGAGCCACTTGGGAAGCATGGCGGACAGCCAACCCAGGAGTACACCGCAGACTATCGGGATCATCACTCCCAAGACTGCGCCCGCGGGAGTATAGGCTGGTACAACGGCCGCACTTAATACACCGAAATAGGATGCCGC
>JBGOWQ010000201.1:0-3206 GCA_041478715.1 Thermodesulfobiota bacterium
CCGGCGCAATCCTCTTCAATATGGAGACGGGAGAATACGCCGTGATCAAATCCAAGGTCGTGGTTTTGACCACCGGCGGTTTTGGTCGCCTACACATCAAGGATTTTCCCACCACCAATCACTACGGAGCCACCATGGACGGGTTGGTGATGGCCTACCGTGCCGGAGCTCGCCTGTTGCATATGGACTCCGTCCAGTTCCACCCCACGGGAGCGATCTATCCCCCCCAGATCTTCGGTTTCCTGATCACGGAGAAAATCCGGGGAATGGGCGGCCAGCCATTGAACGCCAAGGGCGAACTGTTCGTTTTCCCCTTGGAGCCGCGGGATGTGGAAGCCTCGGAGTATATCCAGGAGTGCAAGAAAGGAAATGGTGTTCCCACTCCCGATGGAAAAGTGGGTGTCTGGCTGGATTCGCCCATCATTGAGATCTTGCACGGTCAAGGCACCATTGAGCGTGCTTTCCCGGCAATGTTTAGACAATACCGTCGCTTCGATCTCGATATCCGCAAGCAACCGATGCTGGTGTATCCCACCTTGCATTACCAAAACGGAGGGGTGGAAACGGACCCAGACACGCATACCAATCTGCCCGGTTTGCTGGTGGCCGGCGAGGTATCGGGCGGGGTGCACGGGCGCAACCGGCTGATGGGAAACTCCGTATTGGACTACAACGTCTTTGGACGCCGTGCAGGCATCGAAGCGGCACGAATGGCCAAGGAGACATCGTCACCCGAGGGATTGAATCTGGAACACGTCGCCAGTTTCGAAAGCGAACTGAAGGAAGCAGGGGTTTCGAGCAATCGGCTGGCGCCGATCCTGCTACCGGAATATCGCAACATTGCCGCTCTGGAAAAACACCGTCAGGATTTCGATCCCTTCCTGCCGGCCGGGTTGTAAAACGAAGACGAAAGGTGGAGAGAGACAGATGAAGAAGATTGATGCCAAGCTAGAGAACCTGAACGAGGCCTTTCCCGATCATTATAGCCCGGCCCAGGTGGCCAAAGCCAAGACTTTGTTCTACAAGAAGCTGGCGCAAGATGGCCATCGCTTCTACGCCGGGAAAATCCAGACCATACCCAAGGCCGGGGTCTTCGGCTTCAACTGGTTCAATGTCTGGTACACCCCCGGAGTATCCAAGGTTTCGACCGAGATCCGGGATGAAAACGAGACCTCCTACGAACTCTCCAACCGCGGAAACTTCGTGGCGGTGGTCACGGATTCCACCCGGGTGTTGGGAGACGGGAACGTCACGCCGCCGGGAGGCTTGGGCGTGATGGAGGGAAAAGCCTTCCTGATGAAATATCTCGGCGGGATTGACGCAGTGGCCCTCTGCATGGATTCGCGCAACCAGCAGGGCGAGAATGATCCGGAAGCCATCATCGAGTTCGTCCAACGAGTACAGCCCAGCTTCGGTGCGATCAATCTGGAGGACATCTCACAACCGAATTGCTACAGAGTCTTGGACGTGCTGCGGGAGAGTTGTGAGATCCCCGTCTGGCACGACGACCAGCAAGGAACCGCTTGCGTTACCTTGGCTGCGCTGTTGAACGCCCTCAAGCTCGCCGGTAAGTCGCTGGCGGAAGCTAACATCGTATACTTCGGCGCCGGTTCCGCCAGTACCACCTGCCTGCGGCTAAACCTGGCCGCCGGGGGGAACCCCCAGAAGTCGATCATGTTCGACACCAAGGGATCGCTGCACCGTGACCGGACAGATATCGCTGCCGATGCTCGTTTCTATCGCAAGTGGGAAATCTGCCGGCAGACGAACCCCGCACGGGTCCAAACGATAGAAGAAGCGATGAAAGGGGCGGACGTGCTGATCTCTCTCTCCACCCCGGGGCCGGGGGTGGTGAAACCGGAATGGATCCGATCCATGGCTCCCAAGTCCATCGTCTTCGCCTGCGCCAATCCGGTGCCGGAAATTTATCCCTACGAGGCCAAGGAGGCCGGCGCCTATATCGTTGGTACCGGCCGGGGTGATTTTCCCAACCAAGTCAACAATTCCCTCGGATTTCCCGGGATCTTAAAAGGGGCACTGCTCGTGCGAGCGCGTAAGATTACGGACAACATGGCGATCGCCTCTGCCAAGTCCCTGGCTTCTTTTGCCGAGCGCCGAGGGATTAACCCTGACAATATCACAGCCACGATGGATGAAGCGGCCGTTTTCCCCAACGAGGCCGCCGATGTAGCAATGCAGGCAATCGTCGACGGCGTGGCCCGCATCCAGTTAACTTGGGATGAAGCCTACCGCAAGGCCGAGGAAGATATCACGGCGGCTCGAAAGATCACCGATCTGCTGATGCGGGAAGGTTACATTCGGGAGGTCCCCATGAAGATGATCGAGGATGCCCTAACCTGGGCCATTCAGCAGGTGTCCTAGGGAAGAAGCAGGACCCAGGAGGCCCAATGCCGGAACCGCTGACTGACGATCAATTGGACCCCTCGTTCCGGGTTTTAATCTCGCAAGAGAAGGGCGGCGAGAAGATCACCCGCTGTTTTGCCTGTGCTACCTGTACCCTGAGCTGCCCGGTGCGGGCGGTTGACGACGAGTTCAATCCGCGCCGAATCATCCACCTGGTCTTGCTGGGAGCAAAGCGGGAGGTGCTGGAGTCGAGCTTCGTCTGGCTTTGTTCCTCCTGCTATCTTTGCAGCGAGCGCTGCCCGCAGGATGTATCGGTGACCGAGCTGATGTGCGCCATCCGCAACATCGCTGTGCGCAAGGGCCAGATCCCGGCGGGTTATGTCGCTCAACTGGAGTTGCTGGACAAGCACGGCCGCTTATACGAGATCGGCGATTTCGAGAACAAGAAACGAACGAAAATGGGTTTACCTCGGATTGAAGAGAAGCGGGAAGAAGTGGCGCGGATCCTGGAATTGGTGGGGGCAACGCGCCACTACCGCAAGGAACCCGTGCCGTGAAGATCGCGCTGTTCCTGGGCTGCACGGTGCCGGTGCGGGCCACCAATTACGAACAGGCCTTCCGCCGGGTGGCCGCCGAGTTCGGCGCCGAGGTGATCGACGTCAACGACTTCTCCTGCTGCGGATTCCCCGCAAAAGCGGTGGATCGGATGATCCCGCTGGTGATGGCCGCCCGCAACCTGGCCTTAGCCGAGCGAGAGGGAGCGGAAGCAGTGGTCACTCTCTGCAACGCCTGCACCGAGACCCTGACCGAGACCAACCATGTCCTGCACCACGACCCGGAAC
>JBGOWQ010000193.1:0-3432 GCA_041478715.1 Thermodesulfobiota bacterium
CACAGGGATACTACCGAAAGCAGAAAGCCAAGCTTCGCCTGGAAAAGGACAGGAAAGAAACCTTCACCTACGACAATTATTCCTGGACCGAGCACATCTCGCGCAAATGGGGGCAGTGGTGGCCCTCGCCCAAGGATCTGTTGGAGCAGCTGCGTTTACGCGGATTTGACATCGCCGCAGATCAAGAGAAAACATAGGGTGGAGAACGAATCAGGGTCGGCGCAAATCGGGGTGCGGTTTTTGCCCACGGCATCGATCCGCAGGCCCGCATCCACCGGGGGGACACCAATTGAGCACGCGGGGTGATGGGTTCGCGGAGCCCGGAAATACAGCGCTGAAAGACACCCTTGCGGTTTTTCTGTCGAACTTTTCGCTACTTCGTGGTGTATTTGCAGCAAGGAGGGCAAGATGAGAAAGGCTGTAGTGATCAACGGCAGCCCGCGCGCGGAGAGGGGAAACACCGCCCGGCTGCTGGCACCCTTTATCGAAGGGATGGAGGCGGCGGGCGCCGAGGTGCGGCTCTTTCATGCCGCCCGCTTGACGATCAAGCCATGCAGTGGCGAGCTGCACTGCTGGTACGAGAATCCCGGCCATTGCATCCACACGGACGAAATGGAGGTGTTGTACCCACTGCTGCGCCAGGCGGAGACCCTGGTCTTGGCCACTCCCGTCTACATTCCCCTGCCGGGGGAGATGCAGAACTTTCTCAACCGGCTGTGCCCCCTGGTCGAGCCGGTGCTGGAGACCCGCGACGGCCGCACCCAGGCTCGGTTTCGTCCCGATGTCATCATCGCCCGGATCGCCCTGGTCACGACCAGCGGGTGGTGGGAGGCCGGGAACTGCGACACCGTGGTCCACATCGTCCAGGAACTAGCCGCCAAGGCCGGGGTGGAGTTCGGCGGGGCGCTCCTTCGCCCGCATGCCGACTTGATCTGGGAGAAGGGGAAACCTACGGAAAAAGGGCAGGTGGTGCTGGAGGTGGTGCGCAGAGCCGGCAACGAATTGATCGCGAGCGGCTCGATAGACCGAGAGACGCTGATCGCGGCTGGTAGGCCGTTGTGCGGGCAGGAAGAGTATCGCCTGGCCTGGAACCGTTCCTCCAGTCGAACTTCGGGAGACGCGGCGGAGTAGGAGCGAAAAATAGAGCGTGACAAAACCAAAAGGTGTACTACTTCAGTAGAACGAATGCATGATTTCGGTGGTCAACGAAGGCTTCTTTAGGTTGTCTAGACCGGACCTTTCTGCGCAAGACAATCCGTGATGATTTTGGCCGCTGTCTCGGCTCCGTTTTCGCCTTGAATCTTTCTCCCCAAATCCTTGGCTGAATCCCCTATTTCTTGCGTTAGAACGAACCGAATCGCATTGGATAACTTCTCTGCCGTGAGCTTTTTCCGGGGAATCGGTTTTGCACCCACTCCCAGTTCATACACGCGGCGTCCCCAGGCGAATTGGTCATTACTATAGGGGACCACAATGCTCGGTACTCCGGCTCTTAAAGCAGCAGCAGTCGTTCCGGCGCCTCCATGATGGACCACCGCCGCCATTCGGGGAAACAACCATGAGTGGGGAGCACTTTCCAGCATGAATATCTCTTCCGGAATATGATCAGTTTTGGACATGGCATTCCACCCTGTTGCCAAGATCCCACGTTGGCCGGAACGTTTTAACGCTTCAATGATCAGCTCTGTGGTTCGAACGGCGGAAGAGGAATCCACGATGCTGCCAAAACCAACGTATAGTGGCGGCGATCCCCGCTCAAGAAAATCGAGCAGATCAGGGGAAGGTTTCCAGTCCACTGCATCGTCTAAGAACCAGTAGCCGGTGCTGGTAACGTGCTCCGGCCAATCGTGAGGCCGGGGAAAGACGTAATTGCTGCAGGAAATCACAGTGGGAGCCTGCCTGGTATTTTGACGGCTGAACGGACAGCCGAAATCCTCGGGCGCGTGACCGAACTCCTTCTGCCAGAATTGCTTGATGGGGGAGCTGGAAGCAAACCACATCACCCTTTCAAGGATTCTATGGGTGAGGAAATTGAAGGTGCGGCCAAGTCGAACCGTGCCGTAGAAAATCAATGACGGGTACTCCTTGGTCGGTGTCATCGGAAAGGGAGTCGCCAGAATGCTGGGGATTCCGAGAGTTCGAGCGGCAAAATATCCGATCGGAACGCCTGGATGGTAGACGATAATGTCCGATCCACTGCAAGCCTCGAAGAAATCCTTTTGCAGATCAAATACCAGGGACTTCAATTTATTAAAACTGAGGGCGAGCTTGAGAGGATTGTCCGCCGACATCGCGCCTTTGACGCCGTCACTGGCAGCGACGCCGACAATATCTCCTTTGATCGGATAGAACTCCAGACCATACTGTTTTACGAAAGCCTCGTAGGTTTGGAATGCGGCGACACGTACGGCATGGCCTGCATTTTTCAGTGCCACTCCCAATGCAATATACGGTTGCGTATCTCCCCGGGTTCCAGCGGTCAGAATTGTAATCACCGTGCAAGTCCTCCCTGATACTATGGCGGAAAAGTCCTCCAACCGCAAAGCCTATATCCCTTCCGGTCCCAATTGTCGGAAGGAATTCGTCAAGCACAGTTCGGGGAAGCATCTAAGCTCCTAAAGGTCAGGATTGGACCCTTAGTGATCCCGCGAGCGCGAACAAATGCTAAAACACAAGACCTGACCTCGGTTACGTCCGAGCCGGCTGAGACCGAAACTCTTGGCGGAACCTTCTCGCTTCGACGCGTCGCAACGATGCCTATGCTTCCGGACTAGGGCTTGCGATAGCCGATCGGCAGGATCTTCGGCTCTTTCCACTCGTCCCGCAGAATGCTCCACATGGCAGTATCGCGGTAGACGCCTCGGCTGAAGAACGAACGACGGATGATGCCTTCCTTGGTGAAACCGACCTTCTCCAAGACTCGCTGGGAGCCCAGATTGTCGGGATGGGTCTCGGCTTGGATCCGAACGATGTCCTTGTGCAGAAAGAGATAGTCCACCATCATCTGCACAGCCTCGCTGCCGTATCCCTTGCAACGCTCTTCCGGAACCAGCATGTAACCGATGCCGGTGCAGTCTTTGCTCTTGAAATAACTGATGGTGCCGATGGATGTGCCGTCCTTCTTTTGGATGAAAAAGGTCTGGCTCCCGCTCATCCCGTCGAACCACTTCTCCAAGCCAGCCAGACTGTCCTGGTCGAAGGGCTCGAACTCGCCGACGAAATCGACATCATTGAACCACTCGTGAAGAGTTGGTAGTTGTGCGCGCTCCAAAACGTACAGATCGATCGTGTTCCCTTTCAGCATTGCGCGTGATCCTTTCTCTTCGGTCTGGCTTTTCACCATATCAATGGGGTCTTCTTCCCGCAAGGCTTTCTTCGGGTTGATCTAGGCTGTCTGCTGGATGAAATCGAGTCGCTCTACACGGCCAAGGC
>JBGOWQ010000197.1:0-3313 GCA_041478715.1 Thermodesulfobiota bacterium
CCCGTTTCCAATTGATGGATCATGGGTATTTCAGTCCGATAGACTCGGAAAAAATCCTTCCACCACCAGGACGGTACCGGGGGTATGTGGAAGGGGAAGACCCTATCGTTTTCCAAATGGAGCGCGACCGCATTCCTTGGTCCCAAAGTCTGCAACCTTTTGAAACCGACCCCGTCCGAATCGTTTTTCTAGCACACCTCTAACCAGCTTTACCGCTGGTACAGCCTGTGATAAGATAAGGAAACCCTTTACTGGGGAATAGCTTCCCTCGAGCTATCGACCCGGTTCAGGGAATAAATGCGCAGAGCGAACAGGAGGGACCATTGACTCTCTCGAAAGAACAGAAAGAGGCAATCATCAAGAAATTCCAGATTCACGATCTGGATACGGGTTCGCCGGAAGTACAAGTTGCCATTCTTACCGAACGGATCAATACCCTGACGGAACACCTTAGACTGCACACGAAGGATCACCATTCGCGCCGCGGTTTACTGAAGATGGTTGGGGAGCGGAGGCGCTTGCTGAATTATCTGAAGCGACAATCTGTCGAGCGGTACAACAACGTGATCAAAACGTTGGGACTAAGGAAATAGCCACTTGGATAACACAAAAAGCATTGAAATCTCCCTAGGATCGCGCAACATGATCCTGGAGACTGGAAAGCTCGCAAAACAGGCCGGGGGAGCCGTTACTGTATTGGCAGGGGACAACGTTGTTCTCGTCACAGCCTGCGTATCGAACCAAGCGCGCGAGGGAATCGATTTTTTCCCTCTAACGGTTGATTACGAGGAAAGGTTGTATGCCGCAGGAAAAATACCCGGAGGTTTTTTTAAACGAGAGGGAAGACCCTCGGAAAAAGAGATCCTGCGTTCCCGATTGATTGATCGAGCCATTCGACCGCTGTTTCCCGCCAATATGCGAAATGACGTACAAGTCATTGCAAAGGTCTTGGCAGCTGACCCAGAATATCCGCCGGATATCCTGGCCATCAATGGAGCTTCTGCCTCTCTGACCATCAGCGAGATCCCTTTCGACGGACCCATTGGTGCCGTGCGTGTTGGATTCAAAGATGGGCAATTCTTGCTCAATCCTTCTTATCTAGAGATGGAAGAAGGAGATCTTGATTTGGTGGTGGCCGGACGCGAGGATGCCATCTTGATGGTTGAAGCCGGCGCAAAGGAATTTCCCGAAGAGAGAATGCTAGAGGCTTTAGCTTTTGCGCATGAGCAAATCATCCGCATCATTCAATCGATTCGGCAATTCGCTGGAGAAAACAGCAAAACCAAGCTGATTTCTTCCGAATCAGAACCTGCAAAGGAATTGGTAGAGGCGGTGGATCAAACAGTCCGTCAACCGCTTCGACGAGCCATCCGAATTACAGAAAAGCAACAACGCGAAGAGGAATTGGCGCGATTGGATCTATTCCTGCGGGAAACTCTCTCCGTGAAATATCCTGATGGGGATGCGGCAATCCAGCAGATAGAACACAAGCTACTGAAAGAAGAAACTCGGCGAATGATCCTGGAAGAAGAAATCCGTCCGGATGGGCGCAAACTCACGGAGATTCGACCGATTACTTGCGAAGTGAACACCCTACCTCGAGTTCACGGGTCCGCTCTTTTCACCCGCGGGCAAACCCAGGTGATGACGGTCGTCACACTGGGAGCTTTGGGTGAAGTGCAAATCATAGAAGGTCTTGGACTAGAAGAGTTCAAGCGCTATCTGCATCACTACAACTTCCCACCGTTCTCCACCGGTGAAGTTCGGCCGATGCGCGGACCAGGACGGCGAGAAATTGGGCACGGAGCACTGGCTGAGCGGGCTTTGTTACCTGTCGTTCCTTCGCAAGAGAGCTTTCCCTACACCATTCGGCTGGTTTCGGAGGTTTTGGAATCCAATGGTTCCACTTCAATGGCTTCCACCTGCGCCAGCACCTTAGCCCTGATGGATGCCGGCATCCCCATCCAGGCGCCTGTTGCTGGGATCGCTATGGGATTGGTAAAAGAAGGGGATCGAATTGCCGTTTTAACAGATATCCAAGGGATGGAAGACGCTCTGGGAGACATGGATTTCAAGGTCGCCGGAACAGAAACGGGAATCACGGCCCTGCAAATGGACATGAAAATCAAGGGGATCGACTTGGCCATCTTGAAGCAAGCACTGGCGCGGGCCTACGATGCCCGGATCTTTATCCTGACAAAAATTCGAGAGGCATTGCCTGCACCTCGAGCAGAATTGTCTCCCAACGCCCCCCGTGTTTTCGTGATGGAAATCAATCCGGACAAAATCCGTGAAGTGATTGGTCCGGGAGGCAAGATGATCAAGAAAATTACGGAAGAAACGGGAGCCGTGATCGATATCGAGCAAACGGGTCGTGTATACATCACCGCACCTACGGCTGAATCCGGGGAAGCTGCGCGCAAGACGATCGAATTGCTTGTAGGGGATGTAGAGATCGGAGCGATCTTTCTAGGAAAGGTGACACGACTCGCCACTTTCGGCGCTTTTATCGAGATCAGTCCTGGCAAGGAAGGATTACTACACATCTCTCAGGTATCCGATCATCGGATCGACCGGATTGAAGATGTTTACAAACTGGGAGAGGAAGTGGAAGTCAAGGTCAACAAAATCGACGAGCAAGGGAAAATCGGCCTGACTCGCAAAGGGTTACCCGGCGGTCCTAGTGCGGACACACCGGACCGTCCACCGCGTGATACCCGTTCGCGGGACGATCGGGGGCGCCGCCCCAGCCGTGACGGAAGCGATCGGCCTCGATATGGGGAACGCCACCGCTGACAAGGCGTCAAATGTTCTGATCCGGATCCGTGTTGACCCCAGCGCGGAAGGGTTACCTCTTCCGAAGGCAATGACAACTGGAGCGGCGGGTATTGATTTATGTGCCAGTACCAGCGTTCAAATTCCCGCTAAACAGTGGCGCAAAGTATCCACCGGAATTGCGATCGAGATACCGGACGGATTTGAAGGACAAATACGGCCGCGAAGTGGTCTGGCTATACAATATGGCATTACGGTTCTCAATGCTCCAGGAACCATCGACAGCGATTATCGCGGTATTATTGATGTCATTCTGATCAATCATAGCTCGATCGATTTTCAAATTGAACGGGGAGACCGGATTGCCCAATTGGTGATTGCGCCAATTGTGGGAGTCTCTTTTGTCCGCGACGCAGATTTGGCGGAAACCGAGCGATCCAATGGCGGCTTTGGTCACACCGGACGATAGAAAAATCGTCTACGCCGACATCCAGCATCAAATCCTTTCCTGCAACCGGTGTCAACTCAGCACTATGCG
>JBGOWQ010000132.1:0-4512 GCA_041478715.1 Thermodesulfobiota bacterium
TGTGGTGGCCGTGGTATACCCGGTTAGTGTATGGCATGGCGTCTTCCATCCGCAATGATTACTTCGTAATCGCGGCGGAACTGAATGGAGCCAGTAAATTCTATATCCTCTTTCGGGAAATCCTACCTAACTGCCTGTCTCCTGTTTTCACAAAAATGGCCTTGGATGTCGGCTGGGTGATTTTGATCGGAGCTTCCCTCAGCTTTGTAGGCTTGGGTGAGCAACCGCCCACGCCCGCCCTCGGCCAGATGGTTTCCGATGGTGCTCGATACATGCCTGAACTTTGGTGGATGACCATCTTTCCTGCCCTAGCCATTGTGTTTGTTATTCTGGGCTTTAATCTGATGGGAGATGGGATTCGGGATATGTTGTCAGCCTCGCGCTAAGAGAGTCAAGGAAGGACCGACATGGAAAACGAAATGCTGCTCGACATAAAAGGCCTGCAAGTTTGGTACAAAGTATATGGTGGTTTCCTAAAAGTACTGGATGGAGTGGATTTCTTCGTACGAAAGGGTGAGCGCGTTGGCCTGGTTGGCGAGACCGGTTGCGGCAAGACAACCACAATGAAATCAATCCTGCGGATTCTACCGGAGCGGGATTCTAAAATCCCACGAGGGGAGATCTTGTTCCATAACAAAGATATACTGAGAATGCACGCAGCAGACTTGCACCGAGTTCGTTCCAAAGGAATTGCTATGATCTTTCAAGACCCTACAGCTGCTCTCAATCCAGTTTTTACCATTGGCGCCCAGCTTCAAGCGGTAATTCGGACTGCTTTGGATGTCAAGGGGAAAAAAGAGCAAACAACTGTCAAAAAGACAGCGATCAAAGCTTTAAAAGAAGTGTCTTTACCTGATCAGGAGCGGTTATTAGGTAACTATGCAATCCAGCTATCCGGCGGCATGCGGCAGCGCGTTTGCATCGCCATGGCCATTACCACTCCCCGAGACCTTCTGATCGCTGACGAGCCAGGCACATCATTAGATGTCACAATTCAGGACCAGATTCTCCGTTTATTGAAGGAATTAGTGGAGAAGACCAACACCTCGATCATTCTGATCACTCACTCACTGGGTGTGGCAAGGGAAATGACGGACCGCATCTACGTAATGTATGCCGGCAATATGGTGGAAATGACTCGCTCACGCGAATTGTTCCGCAAACCGCTGCACCCCTATACACAGGGGCTATTGGCCTCCATTCCTAAGCTCACAGGGGGTGGTGTGGCGCGAGGAATTCCTGGTGAAATCCCGGATTATCTCAGCCCACCTATTGGCTGCCGATACCATCCACGCTGCCCAAAAGTGATGGAGGTGTGCTCATTGCGCAAGCCTCGCTTCTACGAGGTGGATAGCGATCATGAAGTCGCCTGTTTTCTCTACGAGCAATAGCGATGGATAAAGAAATCCTCCAAATTCAAGACCTCAAGAAATATTTCAAGGTGGGGAAGAACAAGCGGGGACCAATCTACGTTCGGGCAGTCGATGGTGTAAGCCTAAGCATTCGAGAGGGCGAAACCATGGGGCTAGTTGGTGAATCCGGGTCAGGCAAAAGCACCATTGCCTACACAGTTATTGGCATGTACCGCCCTACAGAAGGACAAATCCTCTTCAAGGGCAACAATATTGGAACGGAAGCGAACCGGCGATCCATGTCTCTCAAAAAGGACATGCAGATTGTCTTCCAAGATCCGGGGTCCTCACTCAATCCTAAACAGTCCATTCGTCAGCTGCTAGAACTGCCCTTGCACATCCATCGCCATTTACCGAGAACGGAAATTGAGGGAGCCATTGTAGATCTGTTGCACAGAGTGGAGCTTTCTCCCGAGTACATGTACAAAATGCCGCAGGGGATCGGCGGTGGTGAAAAGCAAATGGTAGCTATTGCCCGGGCGTTAGCCGCCGAACCATCATTCATCGTTCTGGACGAACCGACATCAGCACTGGACGTTTCAGTGCAGGCCAAGATCATCAATAAGTTGATGGACCTGCAAAAGGAAATGGGTCTAACTTACCTATTCATCACGCATGACCTCAGCCTGATGCGGAATGTGGCTTCCAGAATAGCCATTATGTATCTCGGAAAAGTCTGTGAATTAGCAAATGCCATTGAGTTTTTCGAAAACCCACTGCATCCTTACACACGGATGCTCTTGTCTTCTGTCCCTGCTGTATCAGATGAAGAGGAAGCATTGAAACCAAAGAAGATCCTCTCCTCCGGGGAAATCCCCAGTCCAGTAAATATTCCATCAGGATGCAGTTTTCACCTCCGTTGTCCCGAAAAAAACGAGTATTGCATAAACGAGGATCCAGGCATGGTTGAACTATCACCCGGCCATTGGGTGCGCTGCCACAAATTTACATATGAACTAACAACTGGGGAAAATCTGATTCCCTTGGAAGGTATTTCTAGCTGATTGAGTGAACCGTTGCGAGGATCAGTTCAGGCAATAGCACATACCAATGATCAACGGGCCATTCAATCTGAAATTTAGTTAACGGATTCAAATCAAGTTCATCCGATGTGTGCAGTTATGAAAAGGAGGACTTACTTGGCAAAACCAGCCAACATTTTTCTCCAGGTGCCACAATTTCTACGAACGGTTTTTCCCACAACCTAGACAATACAATTCCCTGCTGAATGTACCTTAAGTCCAGCTTATATTAGGATGGAAGACAATTAGAGCTGATATGGACACTGTCGCTATTAGTAAGTGCTCAACGTATGACATCGAGCAGGTTCGTCAAGCTCTGTGTCGAGGCCTTAGTTTGCTTGGCGGTTTGGAGCGATTCGTCCAGACAGGCGAGCGAGTATTGCTAAAAGTGAATTGCCTCAACGATGCCCCTCCCGAACGGGCGATAACAACCCACCCCGCTTTTCTTCAGGCAGTGATTCAACTTGTTAAAACTCGAACTGACCAAATCGTTGTGGCAGATAGCCCAGGTTTCATTCCCTTCTTGTCAGCCTGCCGGAAAAATGGATACGCTGAAATCGCACAGCAAGAGGGCGTAGAGTTGTTTGAGTTCATTGCAGATGATACCCTAACAAATCCCCAAGGACTTGTTTATAAACATTTTCCTGTTAGTTCCCGCTTACAGCATGTGGATCGCGTGTTCAACTTGGCCAGACTGAAGACGCACAGCTTGATGTATCTGACCTTGGCCGTAAAGAACATGCTGGGCATCATCCCGGGCGAGCTCAAGCTTAGTTATCACTCTCAAGCTGGGAGGGACAGGACATTGTTTGCCAAGATCTTGGTGGATATCTTCCGGGCACGACAACCCGATTTGAACTTCGTGGATGGGATTGTCGCCATGGAGGGCAATGGTCCCTCAGCTGGAACACCACGAAAACTAGGTTTGGTGGTAGTGGGAGCAAGTGGTTTCGCTGTTGATGATACAATCGCTCGTATTGTCGGAGTGGACCCCGAAAGAATTCCAACCCAAGCTGTTTACCGGAGATTTGTGCTTCACGGAAGGAAGTTGGAAGTTGAAGTACGTGGAGAACCATTATCGAGTCTCCAAATGAAGGATTTCCACTTTCCGTCTGATTTTCATAAAGGAATCCCCGATCTGGCCTATCGCCTGGGCAAACGATGGGTGCTTCCCCGACCTGTTTTCCTGCGAGAACAATGCACGGGTTGCCAGGTTTGCGTAAGAATTTGTCCGGCGCACGCTCTTCATTATGACAAACAGAAAAAAATTCTCTTCGATGAAAGGTGCATCCGTTGCTTTTGTTGCCAGGAAATGTGTCCAGCCCAAGCCATCGGAATAAAGAAACCGAGTCTTTCATTTTTCTCCAAAAGAGATTAGCGGATTCAGAGTCTGGGGGTTGAACTCAACGTGCAAAACCCAAATGAAAAAAGGAGGAACGCATCCATGTTTAACACTTCAAAGGAACGACAAGAACAGGCCTATCAAATCGCATTTCAATTCGAACGGGATTATGGCTCTTGCTCCCAGGCTACGATGAAAGCTTTGCAGGACACCTTGGAGCATCCAGATCCTGTTCTATTCCGCGCGGCCGGCGTCTTCACTGGTGGTGGCGCATGCGAAGGTGACGGGAGTTGCGGAGCATTTTCCGCCGCTGCTCTCTTTCTAGGAACCATTTATGGCCGAGATTGGCAGGATATTGGCCGAAACGGTTTGGATCCCACTGCAAACGAAAAGCACCAGCCTCAATGGGATTTGGTCCGACAATTGCACAGTCGCTTCATTCAAGAATACGGCAGCATCGTTTGCCACCAAATCCAGCGAAAGATCTTCGGTCGACCGTTCTATACCGTAGATCCGGATCAGTTGGATAAACTTCTAGAAGCGGGTGGACACGACTGGGCTTGCACATCCGTGGCCGGCAATGCAGCAAGATGGACCGTGCAGCTTTTGGATCAAGTCGTTTCCCAATAAGAGGGAGGAAGAAATGAGTAGCGGTAATGGTTATTTGTAGAGGCACCGATGGCTCCATCTACAACGAAAATGGCATCCAGACCGTCGCCTTGGGGATCGGTGTGAA
>JBGOWQ010000182.1:0-3523 GCA_041478715.1 Thermodesulfobiota bacterium
AGGTTGCGGAAATCCTGGGCATTAGTCTGGGTACGGTCAAGATCAGAATTCACCGTGCCAGAAAAAAGCTCAAAGAAGAACTGATTTTGCATTGCGATCCATCTTGGATTGAAGGAAACGACTTTATTCCTGATCTGAAGAAGGCACTGGGCGAATTCCGCGAGACCGATCAAACCTGAATAGAATAAAGGACTGTTCGTTTCCGACTGACGGACATGTTAGGTCAGTCAGGAATGATAGACCAACTGCCTCTGCTAGGGGCCTCTACCCCCTCGTCACGGCCAGTTTCTTCCAGTGCCCGGTTTCCATCCAATCACTGCTAGTTCCGGTCAGGTGACCTGACAGAGTAGCGTCGACCCGACACGCAGGCTGGGTTTTTGCGATCCGGTAGGCGTTCGTTTTGGCAACTCCGCTCCCGGTGAAATCAGGTATTCACTCACTTCACTATCAATCACAAGAGAAAAGCGTATCTTTCCCCCACCGACCTCCGTCTACGGGATTAGAAAGGAAATGAAAAACATGAAACTGGATGACAAAATGATGAGATTGATTGCGGTGGGGGCGTCGATCACCGCAAACTGCCAGCCATGCCTGGAAGCTAATTTCATCAAGGCTTTAGAAAACGGAGCTGACGCGCAGGAAATCTTGGAGGCAATCGAAATCGGGAAAATGGTCAGGCAGGGGGCAGCGTCCAAGATGGACAAATTCGTCTTGGACTTGAACAACATCATGCCATCTTCTGCGACTGGGACGAATGGAGGGTGTGAGTGTGCTTTATAAATATAACGCGATTGCCTGGGGATTGCTTCTCATCCTTTGGGGTATCACCCTCCTGTTCGATTTCATACCCTTAAGTGTGGGACTCCTGGGAACCGGCCTGATTTTGCTCGGCGCGAATGTGGCACGCGCGTTAAACGGTTTGCCTGCCAAGGACGATAACACCATCCTCGGTATCATGGCGCTCTTGTGGGGCGGCCTGGAACTGGCGCGTCCAATCCTGAAACAACTTTTCAGGTTCGTTGATTGGGATTGGGCTGTCTTCGCAATCCTGCTGGTCGTAATGGGGTTGATCTTGCTCGTTCGTGGACTGCTGCGAATTCGCAGAACAAACGTAGAGTACTTCCTTCACGCGGACAAGGAGTAATGCACATGGTTCTCGAAAACGGTAGGGATATTGCTAGGGGTGTTCTGCTCCTGATCTTCGCAGCCATTGCCTATTGGATCAATTTCACGGCCGGACTCGCGCTGGTAGCCTTTATGGGAGCAATGATCCTGCAATGTGCATTCACCGATTGGTGTCCGGCAGACTTGCTCCTTCGACCGATGGGGTTGAAACCGAAACTCGAGAGCAGGAAATAGCCACACTATCTGGTCAATTGCGGGGTTAGGTTCTAATACCGCCGGTATTCTCCGATAACCCTCGTTCTTGACTCTCACCCCTTTTTTCACGATTCATTCGGCCTTGCCGGCGTCGAGGCTTGGGTATAATAGTGAATCATGAAAAAAACATGGAAACAAAAAATCGAAGACAAAAAGACACTTCCCAAAGTGTTGAAGCTGGAAGAGGGTTTTCCCTGCTACAATGCCGTCCATAAAATGGGAGCCGATGCGGGAGATCCGGTCATCTTGGTGAATGCTTCGGAAATCCTGCCGCTGATGGCCCAAGTTCCAACAGGGAAACTGGTCACGATTTGGGAAATCTGTAAAAAAATCGCCGCAAACCATCAAGTCAAAGGCTGCTGTTCGCTGGTTGCCGGGATCAACATCATGTCTATTGCCAATGCGGTGGAAGAGGCCATCGCTAAAAACGATCCCTCAACCCTGACCAAAATTCCCTATTGGCGCACGCTCAAAGCGGATGGTTTTCTCAATGAGAAATATCCTGGCGGCATCGAAGCCCATAAGCAACTACTGGAAAACGAGGGGTTTAAAATCATTGCCCGAGGCAAGAAATACCAGGTGGCTGATTTTGCCAAGGATCTATTCCACCTGTAATTGTATTCGAAAGATGACAATCCTTCGTCAGCTTCCGGCAACGCAGAAAATAAACCGCCTAACTATGCCAGTTCCGGGATTCGGCGTGTGAGTTCGGCCCAGTCTTCAGCCAAAGTCTCCTGCAGGAGAGGTTTGAGCCCGGCGAAGACTAGGGGGGGCATCAAAACCATCCAGCCTCGGATCACCACGGCACGGTCATCCGAGCCCAGCAACGGGAAAAGCCACCGAACAGCAGTGGGAAACTTGTCAGGCGGCACACTCTTGGACATCAGTCCGACGATGGAAGCCTGTTTCTCCTCGGCGATTCGCTCTCGCAGGATCGGGTATAAATGAGCGTCTTCCTTGTTCAGGTGAATCCGCAGATGCGCGTTGAGCGCAGCGGTCGCCCGCGCCGCTACCAGAGCATCCGGTGCGGCCCGCATCGCTTCCAGTCTGGCCACCATTGTGTCCAGCTCCCGATGGTCCAAGAAATAGGCCTTCGCGACCAGCGGAGCCACCTTGTCGACCGCGGGGAAGACGGCTTCTTCCTCGCCTTTGGCATGGTAGTCCAGGATCTCTCCGGTAATGTGAAGTCGATCCAACACGCTGGTGAGTTCTGCGCCGCTGCGCGCTGCTTGGAAGACCGCGTCATCGATCTCCCGCATGTCGCGACGAAAGGCATTATGGAAACAAAGCACTATGTCAAGCAGTCCAGACATTTCTTTTTCCTCCCAAGAACCTCTAGCTACGAATGTAGTTTCTGCCTTTCCATACCATAAGAGTTTCACTATATATCATATATCTGTTTAGGCAACTGGGGCATTATGTTGGTGGTATTTTAGAGGCTATTCGGCGGGTTCTAACCTGCTTGAGCCACGTTTAACCACAAGATTGTAAGATATGATCAATCGGAGGTGAAACAAATGGTCACGTTAGGCAAATTCTTAGTTCCACTTGAATTCACTTATGACGCGGACAACCTCACGGCAGAAGATCGTGAGATTCTGGAAGCCTTTGTTCGTTTTAAGTTCCCCGATGCTCTAACAGGGCAAACGGTAACCCCCGTAAAAATCGGAGAGTGTATGCTCCTGGACGAAGTGGCCCGCCAGGCCCAGACGTACTTAACACATAATCCAACCCTCTCCTATTTTGTAAAATGTGAAGGGAAAAACTACATCATTGAGGTTGCCCTTGGCTATCCGGCGGCCCATGTGAGCATCCGCAACAAAGAACAACACACTAGTTCTCGCTGAATACAGAATCTGTGACACACAGACCTCGCTGATATTCCGCAGTATCCGTCCCTCGATTGACAAGGGACATCCTACTCTTCTAATATGAACGAATGTTCATTACGAAGATCGGGATTCCCCATGCCTAGACCCTGTCGTCGCCGCCTGATCGAGCAGGTGCCCGCCGTGCGCTTTTTCAAACCGCAGGGGATTCCTTTGCGGCAACTGGAAGTGATCCGCCTGGCCCTGGACGAACTGGAAGCGATGCGGCTGGTGGACGGGGAAGGGATCTACCAAGAAGACGCTGCCGTGCGGAT
>JBGOWQ010000183.1:0-3521 GCA_041478715.1 Thermodesulfobiota bacterium
ATCTGTCCGTGCGCGACTGGGTACAGTTTTCGGGATCTTATGCGCCGGATTTGAGTACGGCCTACATCAAGGCTTATTCCTTCACCAGCGAGCCCCGCTTCACGCTGGAACTGATGGTGCAGCGTCACCAGTTGACTTACCTATCCATGCTCTACTTTGGCAGTCCCCAGGACAACACCGTTCAGCAATTCCTTTACCAGAAATCGCCCACCTGGATTCCGGCGGACGAAGGCCAGGGATCGGGCATTCGGTTGGATACTTTGGACGATCAAGCCCACGCGTTCTTCGGTCAGCTGCTCTGGCGGTTTTGGCCGGCCTCGGTACCCTTTGATGAGGATCCGCTTTGGCCGTTGATCATGCTTTTCTCCCCCCTGGCAGGACAGGTCAGCGACTATCATCCGCTCCCCCCCCTGGTGACTGAGAGCTTCCGTCAGGATATCGGCCGGTTGCTAGGCACGGAAATGATCCTGGAGAAAGTGCACTTTTCCTTTGCTGGAAAGGACATGGGTACTGGCGCCCAATTGATGGCCAGCATTCCCGGAGAGAAGATGGCCTATGCCAATATTTGGCAGGCCTTAACCGGGTATTTTGATAGCAAAGGTTGGTCCGCGGACATCCAGTTCGCCGCCAGCGGCCCCACCGGGGAGGTATTTGGCTATCGCAAGGGGAATGCTTTGGCGCTGGTGAAGCTGAATTGGGCACCTGTCGGATTCGATTTGCTGCCTGACGTGCCGATCGGAGCGCAGGAGATCCCGCTCGATCAGCAAGTCACGGGCGTCTATATCCTGTTGGCGGAAAACTAACCGGGTGAGGGATTCCCTCCCTCGTCAAACCAAAAGGCCGTCGATCGACGGCCTTTTGGTTTTGTTCCATTGTCAGCTTTTTAAAATATGCCTACCAGTAGATCATAGGTTTGAGCCGGTAGGTCCTCGCCCTGCTTGCTGTAGTTCAGCTTGAGGGCTGTGGTTCCGGGAGCCTGGGCCTCGAAGTGGTAGGTAAAGACACCGGGAGCGCCCAGCGCTTCGGAGTCGGCCGTAAATACCGGCTCGCCCTTCAGTGCCAGGATCTGGCCATCGGCACCCACTATTTCCCACGTGTAGCCGGTGGTGGGGTTGCCCTTCAGCAAGAGATCCAGGTTCTGCAGAGGATAGATCAGAGCCACCGCGCCGCCGTTGTCCTCGTCATCTACCGTGACCACAGAGTCGGTCAGGTTGATCCGCACTTTCAGCTCGAACGTCTCGGCCGGCGCTTCGGTGGATTCCCAAGAGCGCTCGTTGGCCAGCTTGATCGTGGTTTCACCGATTTGGCCCTTGGTCATGAAGCGGAAGACATAGGTACCGCCCACTCCCACCATCTGTTCGGTCGTCGTTCCGGTACTGTGGATCACGTAATTCGGCTCACCGCCGATTAAATCCAAGAGGTTCTTGTCGTAGTCCTTGGTTGTCCATTGGTAGCCGGTAGTGGCGTTACCCTCCAGCTCAATGGCGAACACTTGGTATTCTTTGCTGAGGTAAACCGTTTTTCCATTGAATGCACTGTTCAATTCCAATGGTTTGGCGACACGTACCTGAGACTTGCTGTCATCCCAGGTCACGTTTTGACCCAGCGCCTGCGCCACAAAGCGCAGGGGCACGAACGTCCGTCCCTCTAATATAAACGGTTCCTGGTCTGCCACAACGGGTTTTCCGCTCACTTGGATGGAGATATCCCGATAAGTGACTTCAATTTGCTGGCTGCCGGTGGCAGCATACACGCCAAGCGCCAGACTCAAAACCAGCGCCGGTACAAGGATCAGAGTAATCAGGTTGCGTTTCTTCATGTTTCTCTTGCCCCTTTCTTTTCAGGCCTTTCGTTGGAATCCTATCCGATTAGACGTAACCGAATCTATCTGGTTCCAAATTAGTATTATACCACAATTTGCTAAGGGAGATGGTGGAATCCTAGACCTAATCCTGCGTTGAGCGATTCCATCGTTCCAGGAAGC
Source organism: Thermodesulfobiota bacterium (assembly GCA_041478715.1). Lineage (GTDB taxonomy): Bacteria > Caldisericota > JANLFM01 > JANLFM01 > JANLFM01 > JAPLHX01. Next base: position 1,985 of record JBGOWQ010000183.1, read on the forward strand.
GGTTCCCATCGGCCTATTTGGCAGTACCTCTTACATGGATAGAAATACCTCAATCCCGAATCCGGGTAAAACAGGAGCTGGGCACCTCTGGTCGCGCAAAAAAAGCCAGGCCCTCCCCTCAGGTGGAAAGCCTGGCTCGCTCCGCTGGGTAAAGCAGAGAGATTTCATCATACCACGGGGGGAAACTCTCTACACCTTCCCTCCTGAAAATATTTTTAGGGAATCGCCTCGCGAGGGACTTTTTTCTACAATAGAATAAATCTATAGTTCGAGGCGAGACGATGGAAACGACGGACTACGAAAAGCTGGGATCGTTCTATTTGGGCAAGGAATATGATGTCAGTCAAGCCAAGCTCACCGACCGCCTACTGTTGTACGACGCCCGCGATCTGACGACCCATGGTATCTGTGTGGGAATGACAGGCAGCGGGAAAACGGGCCTTTGTATCGACTTGCTGGAAGAAGCAGCCGTTGATGGAATCCCCGCCTTAATCATCGATCCCAAGGGAGACATCACCAACCTACTGCTGCAATTTCCCGATTTGAAAGCGGAAGATTTCCAACCCTGGATCAATCCGGACGATGCTCGGCGCAAAGGCCTGACCGAAGATCAGTTTGCCCAGCAACAGGCGGAGCTCTGGCGTACCGGACTGGCACAGTGGGGACAAAATCCGGAACGGATCGCCAAGCTGAAGGGATCTGCCGATTTTGCGATCTATACCCCGGGCAGCGATGCCGGAATCCCGATCTCCATCCTCAACTCATTTGCCGCCCCCGCCCTTTCCTGGGAGGAAGAAGGTGAAGCCCTGCGTGAGCAGGTGCAGGGTACAGTCGGCGCCCTGCTCGGTTTGATCGGGGTCGAGGCTGACCCCCTGCGCAGCCGTGAACACATTCTTCTGGCCAACCTGTTTGAGTACTACTGGCGGCGGAACGAAACGCTGGATCTTGCCAAGCTGATCCTGGCCATCCAGGAGCCGCCCGTGCGCAAGCTGGGGGTCTTCGATGTCGATACCTTCTTCCCCGGCAAAGAGCGGTTTGCGCTATCCCTGCTGTTGAACAACCTGATCGCCTCTCCCAGTTTCCAGAGTTGGGTTTCCGGTCAACCACTGGATATTCCGGGTTTTCTGGCGACACCCAACGGGAAGCCTCGGCATTCCATTTTCTATATCGCCCATCTTAACGACGCCGAACGGATGTTCTTCGTCACGCTTCTCCTCAATCAAGTGATCACCTGGATGCGCAAACAATCCGGCACGACCAGCCTGCGGGCGCTGCTCTACATGGATGAGATTTTTGGCTTCTTTCCTCCGGTGTCGAACCCGCCCAGCAAGCAACCGATGCTGACCCTGCTCAAACAAGCCCGTGCGTTTGGTCTGGGGGTTCTGCTAACCATCCAAAATCCAGTGGACCTGGACTACAAGGGACTGACCAACGCCGGTACTTGGTTTGTGGGGCGGCTGCAGGCCGAGCGGGACAAGGAACGGCTGCTGGATGGTTTGGAGAGCGCTGCTTCGGCCAGCGGACAGACTCTGAAACG
>JBGOWQ010000209.1:0-3145 GCA_041478715.1 Thermodesulfobiota bacterium
AAAAGAGACAGGTATTGCAGCGGCTGATCGCATTGATGCGCAAACAGTTCAACCTATCCGTTGCGGAAACGGAAGGACAGGACACGTGGAAGCGGTCCAGACTGGAAATCGCACTTGTCGGTACGAGCGAAACGCTAGTCCGCAATGCCTTCCAATCTATTCACCGTTTCCTGGAATCGAACTTGGAAATTACGGTGCTAAGCTTGGAAATGCAGGTATTGTAGATGCAACCCTTGCGAGTGGAGCGCATGAAAGCGTTGATTCGTCAGGAAATGGCCAGTCTCCTGCAGAAGGAGTTGAAGGATCCACGGATCGGTTTCGTGACATTGACTCGGGTTGAAGTTTCGCCGGATGCTCGCCACGCGAACTTGTTCTTTTCGGTGCTCGGGAGCGAGGAGCAGACCCAGCAATCCATGCAAGGATTGGAAAGAGCCAAAGGATTTATCCAGCATCGAATTGCTCAGGTAGTGCAGGGGAGGTTCTCCCCTCAGATCCACATCCAATATGATCCTTCCCTTGCGTATTCAGAAAGGGTTCAAACTCTGTTGAAGAAGATTGAGGAGGAAAAGCCTCAGGGTGAATCTTAAAGGACTGATCGAGCGGTATCCGCGTTTCTTGATTACGTCCCATAGCAGTCCCGATGGAGATGCCCTTGGCTCTTGCCTTGGTTTGAATCAATGGCTTCAAGAGCAGGGAAAACAAAGTGCCGTCGTACTTTCGGAACTACCCCGGCGCGAATTCTTCCTCCCGGGTTTTGACCGAATCCTCAGTCTCCCTCCCTGGAGGAATGACTTTGCATTGTTCGTACTGGACTCCTCCGAACCCGATCGCATCGGAAACGATTTGGCGGAGATATCGTCCTATATCGTAAATATCGATCACCACCCAACCAATAGTCTGTTCGGCGATTGGCAGGTTGTGGATGCTGGCGCTTCCTCAACTGCAGAGATCCTGACAGAATTGATTTCCCGGGAATTTGCGATCTCCCCGAATTGCGCACAATGCTTCTACTACGGAATACTGGCAGATACGGGGGGATTTCGGTTTGGCAATACCTCAGCCCGCGCCCTGAAAGCGGTTTCGCTATTGGTGGAATGGGGAGCTAGACCAGAAATGGCAGCTAAATTATTCTTCTTCAATTTGTCCCTTTGCGATTTGAAATTGCTCGGGCAAGCTTTGCTATACCAAGTTTATGAAGAACCCATCGCTTGGACTATTTTGCCTTGCTCAAGCGGAATCAGCGCTAGCATTGACACCGACTTCATCATGAATATTTGGCGGCAGTGGCCAGTACCCTCCATTTACATCCTGTTTAAGGAAATTGAGCCGGATCTCTACAAAGTCAGTATGCGTGGCGATGGTTCCAGCGATCTCTCCGCTATTGCCCAACAGTTTGGTGGTGGCGGACACAAAGCTGCCAGTGGTTGTACGATGCAGGGATCATGGATCGAAGTACGCACCCGTTTGGTTGGCACGATTCGGCAAGCAATTCACGATGAAAAACGGATTCCTTAATCTGCTCAAACCGACCGGAATGACATCCTTCGATGTCATCCGATTTCTGCGCAAGCAACTACCATCGGGTAAGTTCGGTCATTCCGGCACGTTGGATATGGCGGCTAGCGGCGTATTGGTCATTGCCTGCGGAGCGGCTACCAAGATCTTATCCTACCTTTCCAGTGAAAAATACTATGTGTTCAGCGTGGTATTTGGCCTGGAAACTGAAACCGGTGATATATGGGGTCGGATCCTGCAGCAGAAAGAGATGAAAGTCAGTTGCTCTCAGATTGAAAGCGTGCTCCCAGAATTGGTTGGTTCGATAGAGCTTCCAGTGCCGCTTTTTTCCGCAAAACACTGGCACGGACAGCGCATGTACCAATGGGCAATGCAAAATCGAACACCCAAAGATGCACCCAAGCAGGTGATACAAGTGCATGCACTGAAGTTGCTCGATTTCCACTCGGGACCCCCCATCACTGCGCGCCTGGGACTGCGTTGCTCACATGGGACTTATGTCCGCGCCTTGGCACAAAGAATGGGATCACTGCTGCAAGGATATGCTTGCGCTGGCTTCCTTGTTCGGACACAATCCGGTTCCTTCGGAATAGATCAATCACAACCATTGTCAGAAATTGCGCTCGGGTTGGCAAAGTGGATCGATGGTAAAGAAGCGTTAACCCATCTACCCTGCATAGTGTTGCCGGATCGCTGGCTTTCGCCTTTTGTCAATGGTCGACCGGTTTCCTGGCCGAACACACCAACCAAACTGGTATCTGTTACAGATCGAGCAGGAAAGTTCCTTGGTGTGGGGCGAATGTCAGAATCCTGGCTGAAAGCAGAGCGTTTGTACCGGTGAAGATTATCGTCCTTCCACCCGGAAGGGGGGAAATGCCCTCTGCGCTGGGAATCGGCGTATTCGATGGACTGCATTTGGCTCACCGCATTCTCTTGGCGCAAACGATCGCGGTGGCGCGCGAACGCAATCTGAACCCTGCAGTATATACCTTTGATCCTCCGCCGCCTCTCTATTTTCACCAACCCGGATATCGCTTGATCTCCACGCTGGAGGAGAAAATCAGTGCCCTAGAACAACTGAAGATCCATACCCTATTCCTACAGCGCTTTCACCAGACATTCGCAGCGTTCACTCCCAGACAGTTTTTCGATTCGCTGATTGAAAAAACGCAGGCTCAAGCACTGCTGGTTGGTCAGAATTTTGCCTTCGGCGGAAATCGTCTCGGGAATGCGGAGCTCCTGAGGGATTTCGGAGAAGCGCAAGGGATAGAAGTCAATATTCTACCCGTGTTGAAAAACCGACAAGGATTCAGCATTTCCTCCACTCTGATCCGGAGCCTATTGGAAAAAGGAAAGATTGAAGAAGCGAATCATCTTCTCTGTCAGCCATTTTCCGCCCGTTTCCAATTTATGGATCATGGGTATTTCAGTCCGATAGACTCGGAAAAAATCCTTCCACCACCAGGGCGGTACCAGGGGTATGTGGAAGGGGAAGATCCTATCGTTTTTCAAATGGAGCGCGACTGCATTCCTTGGTCCCAAAGTCTGCAACCATATGAAACCGACCCCGTCCGAATCGTTTTTATAGCACGCCTCTAACCGGCTTTACCGCGGGTACAGCCTGTGATAA
>JBGOWQ010000169.1:0-3642 GCA_041478715.1 Thermodesulfobiota bacterium
AAGCTGCTCGGCTATTCCCTGGAGGAGGTGGTCGGCCGACCCTTTATCGAATTGATCCACCCCGAGGACCGATTGTAGGTGGCCGAGCGCTACCGACAACGGCTGGAGGGTGAGGTTCCTACAGTGGTCTATCCCTTCCGCACGATCCACAAGGATGGCTCGGTCCGCTGGGCAGAGATCAACTCGGTGCTGATCCCCTGGGAAGAAAAACCGGCCGTCATGAGCTATTTAAGCGACATCACCGAGCGGATGCGGGTGGAGGAGGAGCTGCGCGCGTCAGAGTCGCGATACCGTTTGCTGGTGGAGAATGCCAACGAAGCGATCCTTGTCGTACAGGACGGCATGCTGAAGTTCGTCAACCGCATGGCCTGTGAGCTCACCGGCTATTCGGAGCAGGAGCTCAGATCAAGGCCTTTTCCCGAGTTTATCCACCCGGAGGACCGGGACATGGTGGTGGAACGCTATCAAAGGCGGATCAAGGGTGATGTGTCTATGCCCAGGTACGCGTTTCGCTTAGTCACACGCGAAGATAGCATCAAGTGGGTGGAGATCGCCGCAGTCTTGATCGACTGGGAAGGCAAGCCAGCCACATTGAATTTCTTGACCGACATCACCGAGCGCAAGCAGGCGGAGCAGGCACTACGGGAGAGCGAGGAACGGTATCGCACCATGATGGAGCAAGCTGCCGACGCTGTCTTCATGCACGACGAGATGGGTCGGATACTGGATGTCAATCGACAGGCATGTAACAGCCTTGGCTATTCCCGGGAAGAACTGCTTTCCAAGTCCATCGTGGATATCGATCCGGAGGCGATCCCGATTGAAAAGCGTGAGCTATGGGGTAAAGTCCTTGCCGGTGAGCAGGCCACGTTCGAGAGCCGTCAAATACGCAAGGATGGCATCGTCATCCCTGTAGAGGTGACACTGGGTTCGGTACGCCTGCCTCTTGGCCCGGCAGTCCTCGGCATCGTAAGGGACATCACTGAACGCAAACAACTGGAAGAGAGGATCGGTCAGGTCCGCAGCGACCTCCTCTACGCTGTCAGCCACGAGCTGAAGACCCCCCTGTTCCTGATGACCGCGATGATGGAATTGATCAAATCGCAGCCAGAGGAAGAGCGACAGCGACAATTCCTGATACAGGAAGAGACTTGGACCCGCAACCTGGCCCGGCTCCGGCTGCTGATCAATAATCTGGTGGACAGCCAGCGTACGGCTACCCTGGGCACGCAGATTTACCGAGTTCCCACAGATCTGGGCATTATGGTGAACCAAGCCATCAAGGACTTGGAGACGTTCGCGGTCAAGCAACGAATCACCTGGCAATTGGACTTGGAACCACTACCAGATGTGCCACTGGATGTTGAAGCGATCGAACGCGTGCTGCATAACCTGCTGACGAACGCGATCAAGTTCTCCCCAACCAGTGGCACCGTGCAAATCCGTTTGCACGCTCAGCCGGACCAGGCTGTGCTGGAGGTAGAGGATCACGGTCAGGGAATCCCGGAGGTAGAGATATCTCGCCTGTTCCAACCCTTCGCCCGCGCCGGCGGCACCGTCAAGGCAGTGATCCCGGGAACGGGTTTGGGTCTCTACGTTTCCAAAATGCTGGTGGAAGCTCACGGCGGTACCATCGCCTTAACGAGCGAGGAGGGGAAGGGCACCACCGTCACCGTCACACTGCCCTTAAGAGAATAGAGGGGACAGGGAAGGCAATTTCGAGTTTCGAGTTGCGAGTTCCGAATTAGCAGCGAGGGAAAAGTACAAGGCTATGAAGTTTTCATCGTAGCCAGGCGGGTTCTGCGGAATTCATTGGTCGGGTTTCTATTCGGATCGACAAAGAGTATATTCGAATCGAAACTAGCAACACCCCATATCAATCGCTTTTTGATTTCGCTGCCTTTTTTCGGTTGCCCGCCTCAAGGGGAGTAAACCCATAAATCAACGCAGAAGGACGGCGTAGCCAGTGCTCCTAGTTTTATTGGATGGGGGGAAATGATCCCCCTCAACGTGCTTTTCGTGGAAGTCGATCCGGCGGATCGACTGGCGTTCGAACGATTCGTGGAAGAACACGACCTGCCCATCACCTATCTGCTGGCAGGATCCCTGAACGAAGCCAAGGGCCTGGTGACCCAAGGGGGCTTCGACCTGATCGTGACGGATTATTCCTTGGGGGACGGAACAGCGATAGACTTGCTGCCGTTTGCACATGGTGTGCCCGTGATCCTGATTGCGGGCACGAGAGACGAGGAGATTGCCGCTCGCGCGTTCACAGCAGGAATTTCCGATTCCTTGGTCAAAGATGTCGGTCGCCACTACCTGGAGCAGTTGCCGGAACGAATGGAGAAGGCCGTAGGACAACGGCTGCGCCCTGTGCAGAAACTGCAAGAAGATCAGGAGCTCTATCGCCGCGTGGTGGACACTGCCAATGAAGGGATCTGGATCGCCAACCCGGACTACATCACCTCTTTCGTCAACCGGCGGATGGCGGAGATGCTCGGCTATCAACCGGTAGAAATGGTGGGACAACCGATCCAGCAGTTTCTGTTTCCCGAAGATCTGGCGGATTTCGCCGACAGGACCCACGCCCAGGGAGGAACTGCCCTCGCGCAATATGAAAGACGGTTTCGCCACAAAGACGGCAGCGTTCGTTGGACTATTATTTCGACGACCACCACCCTCAATGAGCAGGGAGAACTTCGCGGTTCATTCGCTATGGTCACCGACATCACTAAGCGGAAGAAGGCGGAGGAGGCGCTGAAGGAGAGCGAGGAGAAGTACCGGGCGTTGGTGGAAAACGCCAACGAGGCGATCGTAGTCACCCAGGATATGGCGCTGAAGTTCGCCAACCCCAAGGTGGGTAAGCTGCTTGGCTATTCCCTGCAGGAGGTGGTCGGCCGACCCTTTGTCGACCTGATCCACCCCGATGACCGATTGCAAATGGTCGAGCGCTACCGGAAACGGTTGGACGGCGAGGTTCCTGCGGAGGTGGTTCCATTCCGCACGATCCACAAGGATGGCTCGATCCGCTGGGCGGAGATCAACTCGGTGCGGATCGCCTGGGAAGACAAACCGGCCATCATGAGCTTTCTGAACGACATCACCGACCGCAAGCGGACGGAGGAGGCGCTACGGGAGAGCGAACAGCGCATTACTTCTATCTATAATACCGTTGGGGATGTCATCTTTCAACTGGCGGTGAAGGAGGATGGTCACTATCGATTTGTCTCCGTGAACCGGGCATTTCTCGCAACGACCGGATTGACATCCCCACAGGTGATCGGCAAGCGGGTGGACGAGGTCATCCCGGAACCATCGTTGACCTTGGTGTTGGAGAAATATCGAGAAGCGATCCAAGAGAAGAGAATCGTGCGATGGGAGGAGGCATCAGAATATCCGACGGGAAAGCTGATTGGCGAAGTCAGCGTCGCACCCGTTTTCGATAGCAGCGGGAATTGCACCCACCTAGTCGGTGCAGTGCACGACATCACCGAGCGCAAGCGGGCGGAAGAAGCGCTGCGGGAGAGCGAAGCAAAATACCGCTTGCTGGCAGACAATACGATTGATGGGGTATGGCTTCTGGACATGAACCTCAAGCTTATCTACTGTAGCCCCTCATCGGAAAAACAAAGCGGTTTCGCT
>JBGOWQ010000058.1:0-7311 GCA_041478715.1 Thermodesulfobiota bacterium
CACTTCATACCCCAGTTCGCGCAACCGCTCTTTCGTTTGGTGATGAATGTAACCGGTGCAGAGATAGACTACCGTGTCCTGCGGCGGGCAATGGAATGCTTCCAGTAGTTCCAGGGCCAATTCCGCCGAACGCTGCATATACTGCTTTTCCACAAACAACGGGAACTGAAACCATTTTGGCTCGATTTCCCGCCACAAAAACCCATCGCCATGCTTGTAGGCGCCGATCAACACTCCGCCCACGGGACAGCCGATGCCGGCGTCGTCGATATCCACCCGGCAGTTCCGCGTTTCCACCAGCTGGCAACCTTCCGCGATTCGGTTCAGGGTCAGCTCGTCCGTCGTCACCAACTTGAAGCGCCCTTTGTTGTTGCGATAGATCAATACATTGAACTTGGGGGATAACGGCGGCCGGCCCCGACCCCGGAACACCATCCAGGGATCGCGGGTGGGGATTTCATCAAGAACCTGCCGCAGCAGGTCAATCAGGCTTTGGGCCTGCTCCTCAGTTTGGATGTCCAAGCTCGGTACCCCTTTCCCCGGGCAACAGGAAGCTGAAACAGCTCCCCCGACCTACTTCGCTTGCCACCTCCAGTTTGCTGCCGTGCCCTTCTACGATCTGGCGGGCAATGGCTAATCCCAATCCGACACCTTCGGTCTGGCGCGAATGCGACACGTCTACCTGGTAGAAACGCTCGAATACTCGCTGCAACGATTCCGCCGGAATACCCGGTCCCTGATCCTGCACCCCCAAGCGTATCTGGCCCTTGCTTTCCCACCAGGCGAACAGAGTGACCGTAGTGTCGCTGGGACTGTAGGCCAAGGCATTGGCGATCAGGTTCGCCAGCACTTCATGGATCCGATCCGGATCGCCAAGGAGGGAAATGGGCTCGGGCGGGACCTCGCTGGCCAAAGCCAAGCCTTTTTGCTCGAAACCCAGTTGGAATTGCCGCAGTAGGCTGGCGAATTCCTCCGACAGTGAAAACGGCCGCGGTTCCATTTTGATCTGACCGGATTCCAGACGGGAAAGCTGCAACACGTGGCTGACCGTTTTCGCCAGCCTGCGCGCTTCAGCCAGGATCAACTGCAGGGTTTCCTCCATTTGGTCCGTGGGGATCACTCCATCGAGGATCGCTTCCGTATAACCGTCGATCGATGCCAACGGGGTTCGCAATTCGTGCGAGACATTGGCGATCAGGTCTCTGCGCATGATTTCCATCTGCTCCAGGTTGGCGGCCATGTAGTTTAGCGTGCTGGCCAGGTTGCCGATTTCATCGTGCCGGACCTCCGGCAGGCGGGCTGTAAAATCGCCATGGGATAGCCTGAGTGCAATTTGCTTCATCTTCAACAACGGTGCCGATATTCCGCGGGAAAGGAAAACAACAAGAATCAGGGCCACAAAAGCTGCAGCCAGTCCGCCGAGCAGCAAGGAGCTGGTGAGAGAGAGCTCCACCAATAGTCCGCCAGGCAATGCTTCTTGTGCAATTTGTACGGCCCCTACCAGTTTTCCGGCGACATAGACCGGTGAAGTCACTACCTCGAGGCGTTGTCCTTGACTCAAAACTACAGTTCCGATCGCCGTTCCCCCTGTCAAGGCCTCATCGATCTGGCTTTCATTGATCGGGATGTTTTCCGGCAGCAGGGATTGCACGCGTAGGTCGCCGTTGGCATCAGTCAGAAACACTTTCACCTTGAACAGGCGCCCGATCTGTTCCAGCAGACCACGTAATTCCGTCCAGTTTTGGGCATTGGGAATGCTATCGGCCACCACGGTGGCAATCTCCGGCCCCCGCCTTAAGATGGAGTAATTCCGCAAGAAGTCGTCCATCCGCGGTTGGATGATCGCCCGTTGTACCAGCAGAGTCACCAACAGCGTGATGAAAATCACGAGCAGAAAACTGAAGGCCAGCTTCCAGCGGATACTGATGCTGTTGAACCAACGGATCATGGACTCAGTCTCGATTCATTCCAAGCAGGTGCTACTCCTGCGGATCAAACTTGTACCCTACATCCCGTACCGTTCTTATTCGGCGCGGGAGGGAGGAGTCGTCCTCGATTTTGCGGCGCAGATTGCCTACGTGAACATCCACCACGCGGGGATCTCCGATGTAGTCCGCCCCCCAGACATTGGCCAGTAATTGATCCCGCGTATACACGCGTCCCGGACTCTTCATCATGCAGGCCAGCAAGTCGAACTCCAGGGCGGTCAGTGTGATTTCGTCCTCTCCTTTGAAGGCCTGGCGCTTATCGGGGATCAGTTTCAAACCGGCATCACTCAGCTCCTGATCCCCCTCCCCCACCAACAAGCGTGAGCGTCGCAACAATGCCTTCACCCTGGCCACCATTTCTCGCGGGGAAAATGGTTTGGTTACATAGTCATCCGCGCCAATCGATAGTCCGATCACCTTGTCTGCCTCTTCGTCTTTAGCAGTCAACATCAGGATGGGAACTTGCGAATCTTGCCGGATGCGGCGGCAGACCTCCAGCCCATCCAACAGCGGCAGCATCAGGTCCAGGATCACCAAAGACGGTCGAAAGCGCGCGAAAGCCTTGAGCGCCTCTTCCCCGTCTGCCGCACTGGACACGACGTACCCTTCTCGCTCCAAATACAGCCGCAGAAGGTCTACGATCTTTCGTTCGTCTTCCACCAGCAGGATCTTCGCTTTTTCCATAGGGCCATTATAACCGTCAAAAACGAAGAAAAGGACAAGAAATCATGAAGAAGAGGTGAACTTTACACCTCTTCTTCATGCAACAGAGCTCCAAATAACCTATTTCTTCTTGGTCGGTGTTTTCTTCGCCGGCGCTTTTGCGGGGACCTTCTTGGCTCCACAAGGCATGATCCAGTACTCCTTTCCCAGTTTATTCTAGCGTAGGGTGGAAATACACAGTTCGTCAATGAGTGAACCTAAAACAAAGCCCGGATGTCCGGTCCAGCAAAAAAATCTTTCTGGGGGAGTGGAAGGCAATGATGCTCTCCCCGGAAGGAAGCATGGGGATCACATCTCTTCCACTGCCACCACATGAAAGGTAAAGAGACGGCCGTTGGCACTAGCATTCCACTGGATCGTAAGCGGTGCGGTGAATGAGGGTCGCAGGATCCCTTCTTCTACCGCCAGGCGGGCATGGGCGTCCCCCCACAACGAGGGGTTCGCCAGCACGGTTAGGCGCAGCGGGCGGGCGGCGAAAATCACCCTTCTGACGGCCAGGCTGGCATCCTGCAGGCGCAAGGCCAGTTTGTTTTCTTCTTCCTGCAAGAGACCGGGACGGACATTTACGACGGCGATGTTTTCTCGCAGCGGTCCCACGATCTTGACGTTGGCCAGTTCCGCGCTTTTCCCTTTCTGGCGAAGAAAGGCCAGCAGGGTTTCGTTGGCGAAACAGACGGCTCGTCCGTGAAAGCAGGGAACTGCCAAGGGCTTCAACAGGTGCTTGGCTTGGCAACCTTCCCGCCGGTCGCTCTCGCCGATCGGTCGCACGGAGATTCCGGCGGCTTTAGCCAGCGACCGGATTTCCTCCTTTTCCATCTGGAAGAGGGGCGCGAACACTCCGGCCACCAAGGGCTGTCCCCGCTGACCCCAGCTGTCGGATCGGTTGGCGCCGGTCAGGATCAAGGCATCCGGGTTCTTCGATCGCAGCAGACCCAGCTTTGCCTGTCGCGTACAACGATTGCAGGCCGGACCGTAGCGTAGTATCTTTTCCAAGCGATCCCGACCATCCAAGATTTCCAGCTCTAGACCCAGGGATTGGGCAAAGGCAAATGCTTTTTCTTTTTGACCCGAATAGGTGTAGGGACCCCAATCAATGTGTACAGCCCGCAAGCGGGATCGATCAAACGCCTCGCGAGCGAGCCACAATGCGACCGAGCTATCCAGGCCGCCGCTGAAAGCCACCACCACCGGGTTTCCGGCTGGCGCGGCTTGAATCAGGTTCTGGGCAAGATGTTGATATTGCGGATCTAGGACGGTTTGTTCTCTTGCGTGTGCCGCCGGGTCAGGACTTTGCCCACCATCTCCTGCAATTGCTTCAGGGTGAAGGGCTTGGCCAAATAGTCTGGCGTAGCGTGCACGGCGGCATAAATCTGATCTGCGTAGGAATCTTTCACGGTGATCATAATGACCGGAGTGGCCATCAGCAGGGGGTCTCGCCTCAGTTCGTCGAGAAAGGCATAGCCATCCATTTCCGGCATGACATAATCCAACAGAATCAGATCGGGATTTTCTTTGCGAGCCACTTCCAGACCTTCCCGACCGTTATACGCAGGCACCATGGTGTATCCCAAACCGATTAAGAAATCACTTAACAATTTCACAATATCCGGTTCATCGTCTACGATCAGGATTTTTTCACTTCGCTTTTCTTCCATGGATACCCTCCTGTTAGTGATTCCCTATTTCTCTAAAATTACTGACATCTAAAGTGTAACGCAACCAAAACGCGCGTTGTTACCGCTTTTGTCATCTGCTAATGAGGTATTGTACCGCGAAAAATGCGGATGTGGTTGAAATTGGCAACTTTTTCCTTTGTGCTGATCTCACATCTCTACAGCATCGAAGCTGTCGCGCGGTTTCTCGGCGCCTTCAGCAGATTAGAAGTCATCAATACCTTGCTCTCTTTGGAAGGGAAAACACCGTTCTGCGCCGGATCCGACCGTAGCAATGGCGACCGCAGAAATCGTAGAAGAGATTTTGGAGCCGACGGGGAGATTCGAACTCTCGACCCGCTGATTACAAATCAGCCGCTCTACCACTGAGCTACGTCGGCTCGCTTCTGGAGGAACTAGGATAGCATATTTTTGTGAAATGTAGGGCGGATCCGTCCGCAGATTGACAAGGTGGCGTTGTGATCGCGGGCTATTCACCTGCTAGCCATGGCCCAGACTGCGGTGTTCCGATTCCGGGTGGGTATCTAGCTAGACTTTGCATACTTGCAGCGTGTATTTTCCTTCCGATATGTGGTCTAATATGAACAAGGAACGCCTGGCAGTTGCTTCCAAAGAAAAGAAAGCTTAAAAAGCAAAGAAAGGAGGTGGTATTAAGATGCAGATGCTCATCAACGTGATCCTTTCCGCCATTTTCGTTGTAGCATTTCTACTTCCCGCATTCGGTTTAGCTATGCCCACTTGGATCAATTGGGTTCTCGGAATCGCCGCAGCCCTCGCCCTAATCCTGAGCTTTTTCCCGTCAGGTAAAAAGTAGTCATCTTCCTTTTGCACCAAAAGCCACTGTCTCTGTTGACAGTGGCTTTCTTTTTTTTCTGCTAGAGAGGCCGTGGGATCGCTCCTCGCTTCTCTTCCAGTTTCCGATCCAGGGAATACAATCGCTGCACACCGTTTTCCAGTTTGTAGTAGTGCACCAGGTACCCGCTCACCAGGACCAGCAACAACCCGGCCAGCAAGGCGGAAGACAGGCTTGGCAGGAAGATCAACAACGCAATCCCCGTCAGCGCGAACAGAGCGAAGAACAGGGTGATTGCCAAATGGATCAGCCGCTCGTGCTGCAGGAAAGCCACCTGGGCGCGGTGATAGGCCAGCAGCGAAGTCCAGTCCGTGTCGGGATGGTCTTCCACCAGGCATCGGCGGATGTAAGCCTCATGTTGTCTTAAATAGCGATCCATCTCCCCTACTCTGACATTGCCGCTACCCATCGGCAAGAGAACAAAAACATTGTAGGATGAATTCATGAATTCACAGCAAAACATCGAAGTCCTCAAGGATGGTCCCTATCAAGTTTCCGGCAACGTTCCCTTGTGCGAGCAAATCATCGTGACGGATAACCAAGGGGATTCCGTGGGGTGGCATACGATCAAGCAATACCCGGTCCGGCAGAGCTATGCCCTCTGCCGCTGCGGCCGCTCCAAAACCCTCCCGTTCTGCGATGGCTCCCACGTAACAATCGGATTCCATGGCCAGGAGACGGCCAGCCAGACGCCCTATCTGGAACTGGCGCGCAAGATCACGGGCCCTGACCTGGAGCTGACAGACGTGGAAGAACTCTGCGTAGGAGCCGGTTTCTGTGACCGCGCGGGCGGTATTTGGTTTCTCACCCGCCATTCAGATGATCCCACTTCGCGCCATATCGCCATCGAAGAGGCTGCAAACTGCCCCTCCGGTCGTCTAATTGAGTGGGACAAAGACGGCCACCCCCTCGAACCGGACTTGGTTCCCTCCATCGCGTTAGTGGAGCTGCCTGGCCTCGGCATCGTCGGCCCGATTTGGGTCCGCGGCGGAATCCCACTGGAATCCGCTGACGGCCATCTCTACGAGATCCGAAGGCGAGTCACGCTCTGCCGGTGCGGGAAATCGAAGAACAAACCCTTCTGTGACGGCAGCCACGTCCATCGCTAAGGCAAGAGATCTTCATCGCAACGGTGTCATCCGTCGGATGCCAGATGGGAAGCGTCATGTTGGTTGTTTATCGGAAAGGAAGAAGAGGACATGAACGTATTACCATGGGTTTCTATCGGTTTGGAAGGAATTGCGATCCTGCTCGGCGCAGGGATCGCCCTCGGGAAAGGCAAGGCCTATGGTTGGGGGATTGTGCTGACCTTCACCGTGTATGTCCTGTATGACCTGGCTCGGCTGATATCGATCCCGCTGGACCCGCTGTGGCTGACGGTGCTCTTTTTCCTGGCCAGCCTGTCGATCCTGGTCACCTTTTGGCAGATTTACCGAGAGCTTCCCCGCCGCCGTTGATATACTGTGCTTGAGAATGGACACTAGGGAAGGGGTATACTGAAACCATGCCGGAAGAACAGATCTCTTCACTTGTAAGACACAAAATCGCCATCCTGATGGACGGTGACAATGCCCAAGCCAGCCTGTTGCCGCAAATCCTGGCGGAAGCAGGGAAATACGGGCTGGTGACCGTCCGCCGGATCTACGGCGACTGGACCACCTCCAACATGAATTCCTGGAAAGACGTGCTCAACTTTCATGCCGTCCAACCGGTCCAGCAATTCCGCTACACCGTCGGAAAGAATTCCACCGACAGCGCCATGATCATCGATGCCATGGACTTGCTCCATTCCGGTGTAGTGGAGGGCTTTTGCCTGGTTTCCTCCGACAGCGACTACACCCGTCTGGCCACGCGCATTCGGGAGAGCGGTGTGTTTGTGATGGGTATGGGAGCGAAAAAAACCCCCAAGCCGTTCGTCAATGCTTGTGATGTATTTGTCTATACGGAAAACCTGGAAGCCGAGAAAAAGGCCACCAAGGCCCGCGCGCATCGCAAGGAAGCCACAAAGAAAGACGAACCGCAACCGGAACCGGAACCGGAGTCGATGCCGCTTCTGCGTCGAGCTTTCGAAATG
>JBGOWQ010000100.1:0-5352 GCA_041478715.1 Thermodesulfobiota bacterium
CTCTCTTTGCTTGAGAATGACCGCATCATCGCAACCTACCCTACTCTTACCGGTCAACGAGGCATGGATACTCCACCCGGTCAATACCAGGTACTGGAAAAATACTCTCGTGTCACCATGGAAGGCGAAATCGGAACCCCGTTGGAATACCGGGTAGAGAATGTCCCTTGGGTTCTGTTCTTCATCGGCCACACATATGCCATTCATGGGAATTATTGGAAACCGACGGACTATTTCGGCAAGGATCCTAGCTGGACAGGCAGTCATGGCTGTGTGGGGCTCCTGGTGGAAGATAGCAAGGTCGTATACGATTGGGTTGAGGTTGGTACTGAAATCTTGATCGTTGAGTAGCTGCGAGCATTATTACAAACCAAATTTCACATTCCTGGATACTGAAAATCTTTCCTAGATTCACTTTATTTTAATAATTTTGCCTTTTCTCTTGATTTAAAGAGGGTTTGCGGTATAATATGTTCCATGGAAGGTGAATCCTTCTAATGCCATCCGTTTTTAATGCAGGCGGATGAGTACAGAACAGGAGGTGACAACAGTGAACAAGCAGGAATTGATCGACAAGATTGCCAAGGACACTGGCGCAACGAAGAGAAGCACGGAAACTTTCCTCAAGTCCTACGAGAAGACCATCCACGATTCCTTGAAGAAGAAAGGGAAAGTGCAGCTAGTCAACTTCGGCACGTTCTCCGTCGCCAAGAGAGCGCAGCGCAAAGGCGTGAATCCTCGGACCAAGAAGCCCATTATCATTCCGGCCAAGATGGTCCCGAAGTTCACTCCGGGTAAGATGTTGAAGGAAGCCGTCAAGGGCCTTAAATAGTCCTTAGGCAGAAATCGATCGACTCAAAGAGAAGGGGGTTAGCCCCTTCTCTTTGTTTTTGGCAGCACATTTGATTATAATCCTGGCTAGTTTGCAATTGCTGCGCAGGAAGTCGGGATGCGAAGGGATCGGCGTCATGGAATCGAATGCTACGAATCCGCTGGAAGCGGTCCGCAAGAGAGAGATGGAACTGGAAACGGAACTGCAGGAAGTGCGTCAACGAGGTGAAGCCCGCGTAGAACAAGCCAAGCGCCAGGCAGAAACCTGGCAGCTTCAAGTTCGACAAGAGATCATCTCACTGGAAAAGGACGCGCAGGAGCGGCTCTCTGCAGAGATTTCTCAATTGAAAGAAGCGGCAAAGGTTTCCAGGGAGCAACAAAGAAAAGCGATCGCCCAGGAAGCAGAATCCCATCTAGAGCAGACAATTCAGTTTGTGATGACTGAGGTTTTACCCAAGCTTCCATGATCGTGCGTATGCAGAAGCTCCTGCTCGTTGGCAAGAAAGCCCGATTGCCAGAACTGCTGGAATTCCTCCAGGGGAAGGGATCGTTTCAGGTGGATCGGGTCCAGGAACAGGAATTTCCCGCGTTGGGCGAAAACGCGACGATCGGTAAGGAACTGGCAATGCTGGAGAATCAGCTAAACCGCATCCAGGCTCTCCTCTCGATTCTTGGCCGCATCCCTCTTGTTCCCGGTGATCCGCTACCGATGGCGCTAGACGAGTTGGAACGGGAGATCCTGGATCACCGCGCGCTGTTGGTGGATCGCACAGAAGAGTTGAATTTCCTAAAAGCATACGGGGTGGCCGTAGATTTCCTATTGCCTCTGTTGAACGCGTTGGAGGGTTCACCGCATCTCCAAGCGATCGGCTTCGTGTCTTCCATGCACGACCATAAGAACCGCTTGAAATTGCAGGAGGACCTCGACCAGGCGACGCAAAAGCACGTGCAATTCCATTTCCATAAGATCGAAGAAAACCTCACCGTCAATGCAATCGCTTTCTTGCGGCAAGATGAAGCCAAAATCCGCTCGCTCCTTACTCAACATGGTTTTTCTGAACTGAAGCTTCCTGCTGCCGTGGAGGGACTTTCCACTCGAGAAGCGATCTTACGGATGCAAGAACGACTTCAACAAATCCCCAGAGAAATCCAAGAGGTGCGTAATCGGTTGGAATCCATGCGAAAAGAACAGGGTTGGCATCTCTTCCAGCGAAAGAACGAGCTGCTCGATGAGATGGAACGAAGAAAAGCGACCTCTCTCGTTTCCGCCTCCCGTTACGCATGTTTCATTGTGGGTTGGGTCCCCCAAAAAAACGTTGATCAACTGGTCCAGAAGCTGAAGGACCGATTCAAACAAGACGTCGTCATCCACCCGCTGAAACTCGATCCGCACGAGGAAATCCACGCACCGATCAAACTGGAAAATGTACCGCTTTTCCGTCCCTTTGAAATGTTCCTCTCCATTTTCCGGCCACCCCGTTACGACCGGATTGACCCCACACCCATTTTGGCCATCTTCTTCCCTCTCTTTTTTGGCTTGATCGTCGGAGATATTGGCTACGGGGTACTTTTGTTGATTCCTTTCTTGATCCTGTTTTTTCGCAGTAAAAAACCAACATGGCACTCCATTGCGATTATCGGGTTGCTCTGTTCTGGATGGTCGATTCTTTTCGGGGTCTTCTTCGGCGAGTTGTTTGGCAACTTTGGGGAGGAGATATTGCATCTGCATCCTCTCCTACTAAATCGGATGAATCAGGAGGGGATCACAATCTTCCTGCTGGTGGCACTGGGTCTGGGTTTACTCCAGATTTTCATGGGTTTCTTGATCCAAGTAGTACTCTCGTTCCGCGAACGGGAGTACAAAGAAGGGTTTGAAGCGATATTCATGATTGGCTGGATTACTGGGCTTTTGTTGGCTCTATTCTCCGCTATCGGTTTGCTGGCTGGTCCCATGAAGTCAATTGTCCTCTATCTGGGCCTTGGTTTGCTCCTGGTCGGGTGGGGAGGAATCATCGCAATAAAAGGCCCGATCATGGGTGCGATTGAGCCGCTTTCCGCCATGGGTAACATCTTATCCTACGCTCGTCTTGCCGGTATTGGGATTTCAGCCGCTTACCTGGCGTTCGCCGCCAATACGATTGGAGGCCTCTTTCCTTCCATCGTTCTAGCCCTGGCGGTCGGACTGATTTGTCACTTGTTGTTCTTCATCTTGGGGATCATCAGTCCCATCATACAGTCCGCTCGTTTGCATTTCGTCGAGTTTTTTTCCAAGTTTCGCTACCATGAGCTGATTGGTAGACCTTTTCAACCCCTTGCCAAGTTAAGCAAGAAAGGAGAAACAGAATGAAGAAAGGTATTTTAGTGGCATTTTTTGGGATCGTTTTCCTCTTAATGATGGCTCCAATGGTGTTTGCTGCGCAAACGACGCCGACCACGGAGGTCAGCACCGCCCCTTCCCCGATCAATTGGAAACCGATCAGTGCCGGTCTCGCCGTCGGACTATGTGCGATTGCATCCGGATGGGCCCAGTCTAAGATCGGTGCCGCTGCGGCAGGGGCGTTGGCGGAAAAACCGGAGTTAGCCGGTATCATGATTGTGCTTGAAGCGATCCCGGAAACCATGATTATCCTCGGCTTCGTCGTAGCCCTCTTGATCCTGATCATGGGTTAGCATGACCGGCGAGTTGGTCAGCTTCCTAGAGCGGGAAGCACAAGTGGAACGGGATAAGATCCTGCAGGAAGCAGACGAATCCGTTCGACAGATCCTGGAGAAAGCCAAAACCAAGTCCGAGAGTGAAAAGGCGGAGGCGGAACAGAAATCATCCAGGCTTGGGCGGACAGAGTTGGAAAAAGCCCGCAATGCGTTGAGACTGGAAGCCCAAACGGAGCTATTGCAGGAGAAGTCACGCTGGTTGGACAAGGTATGGCAGGAGTCTTCTGCAAGACTGATGGCGTTTCGCACGGATCCGCAATATCCAGCAGCATTGGAGCAATTACTGCAAGAGACCTTGGTCGACCGAAGCTCTATTCATTGGCGGCTAAATCCGGCGGATGTTTCCATGGCAGAGTCCTGGTTGAAGAAAAATGAGTTGCAGGGAGAGATCATCGCCGATCCAACCATCGACGCCGGCGTACTAGCGTTGGTGGAAAAGGGGCGAGTCGAGATCGCCAACACGCCTCAGGACCGTCTGAATAAAGCCTGGCTTCAATTGCTGGTAGATGTCGCGCGTCGATTGTGGAAATAGCAGGATGACTGTTGACCTAGGTTATGTAAACGCTCGTTTGAAGGGCATGCATAGCACATTCCTCCAGACCAAGAATTGGAGTGAGTTGCTCAATGCACATAGCCTGGAGGAATTGGAACGGATTCTGGGTAATACTCCCTACAACCCGAACCTGGAGGAAGCCCGTTTAAACCATCAGGGATTGCTGGCCTTCGATCAGGCTCTTTCCCTGAATTGGTTGCAAACCTTGGCCAAAATCCGTTCGTTCGTCAATGGACAGATTTCGATCGCGTTGGAGTTGTATTTGTTGCGTTTTGACTTGAATAATTTGAAGGAATTCCTAGGCCCTCGGCTGCAGGGAGGGGCGGAGGGAGAAACCTTCCCGGTCACAGGATTCCTGACCCAACGACAGTTGGATGAACTACGACACTCCTCCGATCTCAAAACGATGTCCAGCAAGCTCCGTTTATGGCAGCATCCCCTGGCTGAAACAGTGGCAACGCTGCCAAGAGATCTCTCGGGAAATCTGCAACTGGAAGTTTCGCTGGAAAGAGGGTACTTCCAAGCGTTTATGAGTCGTTTGTCCCATTTTTTTTCGCTGGATCGCGCGCTCCTGCAGTTTCTCTGCCGGGAGATTGACTTTTTGAACACCCGGTCCGCATATTACCTCTGCCATACATCGCTTGCAGCAGTGAAGAAAAGCGAGTTGTTCCTACCGGGTGGTTCCGCGCTTGGGCTGGGAGATTTTCTCCTGCTTGCCAACCCCGACACCCATCAGCAAGGTAGGGTGCGCTTGGCGAGAAATGCCGGGTTTCACTTCGTCGAGAAAGCTTCCAATACCGAGGAAATAGAGAAAGCAATCATCCACGAGCGCTGGGTTCAAAACCTTAGATTCTACCGAAGCGATCCCTTGGGTCCGGGTGTACTCCTTTCTTTTTTGTTCCAAAAAGAGACGGAGATCAGCAATTTGCGGCTTCTGGGTCGGGCAAAGTGGTACCACCTGCCGGACGACCGGGTAAGAGACAATCTTGTATTCTAGGATTTGCTTTTTAGCTGATCAAGACCTGGGGGACGGATTCGGGTTGGGGGGAGTAGAAGTCCTGACCACAAACGACATCGAGGAAGCATTCAAGACCATTCGGAAGCTCCTGCAAACCAAGGAGTTCGGATTGATCGCGATCCCGGAAGATTGGTTGGCCGGGATTGAAAAGGAATTCCAGCGCGAGTGGCAAGGACGAGAATGGCCGTTGCTGATCCCCTACCCTTCTGCCAAAGGACCAGCGGCAAAAGATCACATC
>JBGOWQ010000185.1:0-3521 GCA_041478715.1 Thermodesulfobiota bacterium
CAGGTCTGCCAGGTAGGCATCCACTTCGCTGATGGTTTTCAGCGTTGTAGACTTCGGCCGCACGCGCACGGCCTTGGGCTCCAACAGTTTGGCCGCCTGCTCCTGGACGGCCTTCACCACCCGCGGGTGGCAGTGACCCGTGTTGGTGACGCCGATACCACAGGTGAAATCGATATAACGGCGGCCGGCAAGGTCGTAAAGGTAAATCCCTTCACCCCGTTCCGCCTCCACGTTGAAAATGCGGGTCCAAACCGGACAAAGATGTTCGAGGGGATTGATGGACATGATGGCTCTCCTACATTTCCTTGATGCCGTACGGAAATCCGTACTCAACCATTTTTTGCATGAAGGGTTGGGGTGGGAACGCTTCCGGACCAAGGACCCCCTTGCCTTGCCAGACTCTACTGGCCAAAAGATCCATCGTGATCACCGGGAAGACTCCAGTCTGGGCCACAACGGCCTGCAGGCCGAATTCCCGCATGCAGGTTTCGTTGTCCGCCACTTGATAGAGATAAACCTGGCGTGGTTTTCCGTCCTTGGTGCCTTTCACCCAGGTTCCGGCCGATGTTTTGCCGAACATCTTATCTCCCAGGTAGGCGGGATCGGGCAGGCAGGCTGCCACCACGTCCCGCGGCGCCACCATCACGTCCTTGACCTTGATCGGTTCCTTCTTGTCCAGGCCGAGCATGTGCAGCGTTTTCAAAACCTCGATGAACTGATCCCCCAACCCATATTTGAAAGTGACTCGTTTGCATTTCACCCAACGAGGGATCAGCAGAACCTCTTCATGCTCCACGTTGACGCACTCCACCGGCCCGATCCCCTCCGGAAACTCGAACGTTTCGGGCTCCGAGAAGGGGGCAGTGGTGAACCAGCCTTTATCCTTTTCCCAGATCACCGGTGCATTCAGACATTCTTCGATCGTGGTCCAGACTGAAAAGTTCGGTGCAAAATCGTACCCCCGCACTTCCAGGTTGGCCCCGTCTCGGATGCCGATCTCCTCGATCTCATCAAACAAATAGTCTTGGGCATAACGGGCGAAGACATCAGCCATGCCCGGTTCGACCCCCATTCCCACGACCGCCAGGATCCCTTTGTTTTCCCAGTCTTTCGCTTTGGCAAATTGGTAATCGCCCAACTTGATACCCGTCTTGTGATAGGGGTCGTTGGGATCCGGCTCCGACAGAGACATCGCCATGTCCATGTAATTGCAGCCAACGGCGAAGGCGGCATCGAAAATCGGAACATCGAACACCGGATCGCAGGCGTTCATGATCAAATCCACGTTGTACTTGCGCGCCAAGGCTTCGATTTGCTCCTGACGATTGGCGTCCACCTTTTCGACCGGGAAACGGGCGGGATCCCCCAGTTTTTGTTGGACTTCCTGCGCCCGGGTCAACCGGTAATCTGCCAGTATCATCCGTTCACACCACGGTTGAAGCTTGCCAAGCGTGGCAATCGCTTCTCCCACTCCGCCCACGCCGACAAGGAGGATTTTCATTCGCGTTCTCCTTCCAATTCAACTCGCTCTGGTTATCATAAGCGCATCGTTAGCGGAAGACGTCCTCTACGGCCTATTCATCTGACGTACGGTATGGGTCGACATCGGGCACGCCGGGCTTAATGAACTTGCGCATGAAGAAAAATACGAGCGCTCCGATGAGAATCGCAGCAATGGCGTAACCTACGGCGCCAAGGACACCTTCCTCGACCACTTGACTGTAAATCGCTAAACCGATGATCGCGGTGGGCATTAAGGTAAAGATCGCCAAACCGATGTAACCTCCGGGGATCTTGGTTCGAGGAAGATTTGGTCGACTGAAACGTAGCTTCCAGAGCGCAGCGAAACACATGAGGATCACCAGCGTGTTCAGCAATACGTCCAATACGACCAAGAAGGAGAAAGCCTGCAGCGAGAAGATGGCATAGATCACCCCCACAAAGACGATTGCGACCCAGGGCGTTCCATACCTTGGATGTACTCTTACCATCCACTTCGGCATCATTCCATCTTCCGCCAGGGCGAATGGGATGCGGGATCCACCAAGGCTGTTGCCAATGAATAGACCGAGCATCGCTAACATGGCAGCCACCATCACTGAATACCCCAAGAAGAGAGCCAGCGGACTGTCTCGACCAGCGATCTGTTCTCCAATGACACGGGCAATATCAGGGAACATCCAACCGTTTGTGGCTTGTGGATCGACGCCCCATTCGTTCAACTGGTCGATCGTAATTCCATACTGGGCAGCGTAGAGTCCCATGGTCCCAGCTTCCGGTTCCGTGGAAGGTATTTCAGTCCCTGAACTGGAAAGGTCAGGTTCGGTAGCAACCACCGTAGTCGTTCCTTCGGGCAGTTGATCCGCTGGAATGCTTTCTTCGGCAGGAGCACTAACTTCCACCCATGAGACATCTTCGGTCCACAGAAGATACTTTCTGTCCGCTCCTGCTCCACCGTAAAGGCCGGCCACAGTAGGCAAGGCATAGGTCAGAATCGTAGCAACTAACACCAACACCATGGCCTTGCTATAGGTTTTCTTGGGTTTGATGATTTCGTCTCCCGCAACGGTTGGAAGCTCCCACCCCATGAAGTTCCACATCACGATGAACAGCCCCACACTAAAGGCTCCAGTCCAGTCTTGGCCTTCGCTGAAGAAGGGGAGGGAAGCGGTCGTTCCGCCGGCGATCCAATTATAGATCCCCAAAACAGACATGGCCGCCAACGGAAGCAAAATCAGTACACCGATCCAACTGGAAGTTAATCCCGCCAATCGAGCTCCTCGTACTTGAAGCCAGCTCATCAGCAGAATCACTACGACTGCAATCAACCAGGAAAGCAACGGGCCGGAAAGAAAGGTGGAGCCGATCTGCCAACCATCACTTAACTGAGGAATGAAGTAAGAGAGATAGGAGGCGAACAGGAGCGGGTAAATGGAAGTATCAACCCAGGAAACGATCCAATTCATCCAACCCGCCAGGAAGCCTGGAAGAGACCCAAATGCTTGCTTGACCCAGTGGTAGTAACCTCCCTCTACCGGCATCATCGATTGCAGCTCCCGGACCATAAGCATATTGGGAATAGAGAAAATGATCGGTGTCACGATCAACATCAGTAGAGCCAACCCTGGACCCGAACTGCTGATCAACTGCTCGTAGCCGAATGAACCGCCGCAGACCGTGAAATAGATCAGACCGAATAGGGGAAGCAACGTCAGGGATCTCTTTAAACGCCTTGCTTGAGAAGTTACGTAAGAAGCTTTATCACCAGAATCCAACACTTTTTTGAACCCCCTTTCCTTTTTTACCTTCGCGCAGAGCCAGACTGAAACATGTCACCCCCCTCGTTTGAGCGAATAAAGGAAAATCGAGAAAAGAACTGAAGCGTCATCCCCTCCAAATCCTGATGGATGTTTCACGAATCCACTTCCTCGAGGGATTGAAACCCTTCTTCCATTGAAAGGCTGGAAGCGGCCCGATTGAAGCTATTCTAACCATAGTAACGACAGGTTGAAAAGAGCAAG
>JBGOWQ010000255.1:0-2722 GCA_041478715.1 Thermodesulfobiota bacterium
ACAGTTTTGTTAAGCGAAATAATGCAGGCGGATTGTCCCATCCTGATTGCAGACGCGACCCATGATGCGATGGCCGGCGAATGGGGGATTCATAGCGAAACAGAGACCTGGATGGCTGTGCCCATGTCTGCTCATGGGCGAAATATCGGTTGTCTCACGTTGGAAAGCCGGCAAAGGGCCGCATTCGACGAATCTGCGGTTCGGCTGGTTCAAGCCCTAGCCAACGAGGCTGTGATTGCTTTTGAAAACGCCCGACTCTTTCGGGAGGTTCAAAAACTTTCCGCCGTCGACCCCCTCACCGGCCTTTACAATCGCAGGTATTTCGACGCCTCTGCCCAACTAGAATTTCAGCGCGCTCTGCGATACAATCTGCCGCTCTCGGCCATCATGATGGACCTCGACCACTTCAAGCGGGTGAACGACACTTACGGGCATGCGGTAGGTGATCGGGTTCTTGTTGCGGTAGCCGCAGTTTGTATGCATGGATTACGTTCCATAGATCTACACGCTCGATACGGTGGCGAGGAATTCTGTTTCCTCCTGCCTGAAACAGCCCTAAAAGGAGCGCTCAACCTTGCGGAACGACTCCGGGCAGCTGTCGCCACGCTTCATTTTGATTCGGACAAGGGGAGCTTTGCTCTGACCACCAGCTTTGGGGTGGCAGAATGGTTAGCCGGCGAGGAATCGATCGATACTCTTTTGGAACGAAGCGATCAAGCGCTGTACGAAGCGAAGAGAGCAGGGCGGAATCGCGTCACGGTGTGGACGCTTCCCTAACACGAGTATCCGGTTGAATTAGCCCATCCCAAGCCGCCATGTCGGCACAATAGACAGTGCTGGTCCAGGGGGATTCAGAGTAATTGGTGGTTGTCTCCAATTTTCTCATAGATACTTCTGAACTGCCTCGGTGAGCCTACCCAAGTAACTGGGACCCTCAACAGTTACGACCGCAAGGTACCCCCACACACGCCACAGATCGCGTCTTTCCCAAAACCCCGGATCAATCGGCAGTTCCTCCTGATAACCGGCAAGGACATCGTCCGGCACCGCTTGGAAATAATCGATCGCCGCAAGATCCATTTCCGGATGTCCGTAGTAAACTGCCGGATCGATCACCACCGCTCCCATTTCGGTGCTAATAAAGTTGTTTTGTTGCGCATCGCCGTGGAGGAGCGAGGGCACGATTACGGGACCGCAAAGCCCCGGAAGACGGGAAATGAGCGTTTCAACCGACCGAATGACATCGGGTGGCAGATTTCCGGAATCCACGGCCAGTCTCAATCCTGGCCAGAGCCGTCGTTCCGCATAGAATATGGGCCAGTCGCTCATCGGAGTATTGTCTTGGTACAGAGGTCCGAAGAAGCCATTCGTTTCCAAACCGAACCAGTTCCTCTTGATCTTGTGGATGCGGGCCAGCGTCCGTCCAATCTGCCGCCAGTGGCGAGGGGTTCGATCAACAGCTTCCACTCCCTCAAGGATCAAAATGCTTCCGTCCGCAATCGGGACAATACCAATGGGAGTGGGCGTCAGGACGCCTGAACGCTCCGACAGGAGCCGCAATCCTGCCAGTTCAATCTCAAACTGTTGAAATCCACTCGTCGCCTCACTGAATTTGGCAAATACGGAATAAGAACCGTCCGACAGGATAGCGGCATGATGACAGGCAAACTCTGTCATGTCCCTGGCATCTTCGATGGTCCAGTGCCGGCCGATGTGTTCAGACACAATCCGTTCCACGTAGATCCGCAGTGGATTCCTGGCCAATCGAATGGATGAGAGTCGATCTTGCGCTTGCTGGTCCCTACTCTTGCCCGACATTCTCCTATGCGCCTTCAACCCAATAATGCGCGGGAACATCCGGCTGTTCTTCGAAGCCGAGCTTCTTGGCCAAGGCCCAAGACGCCTGCCTCTTTGGCCAACAAGCCCAGCGAGGCAATAGATTCCCGGCAAGACACGCCTCAATGAATGCGCTACCTGTCAGTGTGGCGTAGCCCCGGCCTTGATACCCTTCCTTCGTACGGATATCAATCTCTGCTTCCCCTCTCCCCACAAAAACCGACGTACACTCACTGATGATTTCCGGGCTGCGCATCAAACACACCCCCAGCCGCTTGGTGGCCGGATCCGCGATGGGCTTGTAGAGCAAATATTGCTCTGCCAGCGACTCATCGATCGTGCGCATACAGAACCCTTCAGGCAGACTTGCGCGCCAATCCTGTCGAGCCATGAACTTTTCAGGCTGGAATTTGAAGACCTTTCGACGGATCTGGATCACACCCTTCTCCTGCAACAACCGATCCAGGGTCTGCCGCCAGGAAGTGGAAAAAGAAAAGAGTACCAGTTCCTTATCTTTCGTCTGGGTTGGATTTGGTCGAAGAGTAAAAGAACCAGTGCCTGCGTAAGAGCCTCACTATTCTCATCGCCACCAACGTAATAGAACGCACCCTCAGCATAAAGCAAGTTGACCGAAGGGGTATCAGGAGCGTCCACAAAAACTCTGCCCGGACTATTCTTCTCCAGGACCGCATAGACAATCGCGATACTATGATCGATGGTTCCAAAGATCGGGGTGACTTTATGGAACGCAGACGGGCTGAGCTCTATCATGTGATCCTCTTATAAATCTCGCATGGATTGCAGGATACAACAAACACCAATTGTCGCGAATAGAACCAGCGCTTGATTGCGCCGAACAATAGTTAGACGGATCCGTATCAGATGC
>JBGOWQ010000140.1:0-4363 GCA_041478715.1 Thermodesulfobiota bacterium
AACCTTTCTGGCGCATCAGCCCACGCACGGCATTCGCCTGTTCTGTCGCGGGAGTCTTCGCCTGATCCGCAATCAGTTCCACCCCAATCATCAGCCCCAATCCGCGCACATCGCCGATCCACGGCTGCCTTTTCTGCAATTCCCGCAGTTCTCCGATCAGGACTGCGCCTTTTTCCCGCGTTTTTTCGGGCAGCTGCTCCCGTTCGAAATAGGCGATGTTGGCCAGGGAAGCCGCACAGGATACGGGATTGCCGCCAAAGGTGGACAGGTGGTCTCCCGGACGGAAGGAATCGGCCACTTCCGGGCGGGCGATGGCGCAGGAGAGCGGGAATCCATCGGCAATCCCTTTGGCCATGGTCATCAGATCGGGCTCGGTTCCCGGGTAATGCTCGATGGCGAAGAAACGGCCGGTGCGGCCAAAGCCGGATTGCACTTCGTCGGTAAAAAGCAGGATCCCGTGTCGATCCAGCACCGGCTGAAGCTCGCGGAAATACTCCGGTGGCGGCACGATGATGCCGCCCTCGCCCATCACCGGCTCGATGATGAATGCGGCCACGTTGTCGCTTGTGTTGAATTGGATCGTTCGTTCCAGGTCCTTGGCACAATGCAGGTCGCAGGCGGGATAGGTCATCTGATAGGGGCAGCGATAGCAATAGGGGGCAGGGTGGTATGCGCAGCCGGTGGCATAGGGTCCGCCGCCCCGTTTGCGCCCGCAATTCCCGGTGATGGAAAGTGTGCCCCAACTGCGGCCATGAAACGAGCCCTGCAACGAGATGAATTCCTGCTTCTTGGTGAACTGCTTGGCCAGGCGCATCGCGGCTTCGTTGGCTTCCGCCCCGCCGGAGCCGAAGAAGCTTTTCTGCAAGCGCCCGGGCGTAATCTGGGCCAGTTTCTCCGCCAGTTCGGCCACCACCGGCACATGATAGATGTAGGAGCAGCAGTGCACCAGGCGATCCATTTGCGCCTTGGCGGCCGCCAGCACTTCCGGGTTGCAGTGGCCGGCGCTTACGACCGAGATGCCGGCGAATAAATCGGTGTAGACCGTGCCATCTTCGCCGTAAACCTTGGTTCCCTTCGCCTCCACCACCACCACCGGCTCCACCGCTTTGACGAAGGCCGTGTTCACGTACTGTTTGTACTTTTCTGTCGTGTTCATCATCGTGCCCGATTCTCCTTACTTTGGATCCGGCATGGAGATCATGCCATCCCAGCTATTGAGAACTTTGCACTCCTTGGCTTCTTCTTCGGAGAACCAATGAGCGGTCACACTCTTGAGCTCGGTGAAAAAGCGCACGCCGTCCATCCCCATGGTATGCAGGTCGCCGAAGAACGACTTCTTGTGACCGGTGAAGCCGAACACGCCCAGAGGGACGGGGATGCCCACGTTAATCCCGACCATCCCTCCGTGCGTCCTCCGGGCGAATTCGCGCGCATAGTATCCGTTCTGGGTGTAGATCACGGATCCGTTGCCGAACTCATTCCGATTCATCAACTCCAGCCCTTCCTCGAAGCCTCGGACGCGCTTCACGGCGAGCACCGGGCCGAAGATCTCCCGGTCCCCGATCGTCATGCCGGGCCCAACGCGGTCGAAAATGGTGGGACCCAGATAAAATCCCTGCTCGAAGCCGGGGACAACCACATTGCGTCCGTCCAACACCAAGTCCGCTCCTTCTTCAATCCCCTTTTGGATCCAACGAAGGACGGATTGGCGATGTTCGGCGTTGACCAGCGGGCCTAGCTGCGAGGTCTTGTCGTAGGCCGGTCCGATCTTCAGCTCGCCCATGAACTGTTTCAACACCGCCACCAGCGGGTCGGCGATGCATTCCTCCACCACCACGGTCGGCAGAGCCATGCAGCGCTCCCCGGCACAACCGCAGGCTGAATTCACGATCCCGCGAGCGCTGCGTTCCAAGGCGCAATCCCGCAGCACCAAGGCATGGTTCTTGGCCTCGGTCAAGGCCTGCACCCGCTTGCCGTGGGCCGCGGCGGTGGCATAGACGTGCAAGCCGACCGCAGTGGAGCCGACGAATGAGATTCCTGCTACATCGGGGTGCACGAGCAACAGCTCCGCTTCGTTGCGGTTGCAGGTCACCAGATTGATCACCCCCTTGGGCAATCCGGCCTCTTGCCACAACTCCAGGATTCGGATCGCGGTTTGGGGTGTAAAGCTGGCGGCCTTGAGCACAAAGGTGTTGCCGGTGGCGATGCAAAGCGGGGCCATCCATCCCATCGGGATCATCGCCGGGAAATTCCAGGGGGCGATCCCGGCAAAGACACCCAGAGGTTCCCGATATTGGGACGTATCATAGCCCGGAGTGGCGTTCATCAGAGCGGGTCCCTTCATCAGGTGCGGGATCCCGCAGGCAAACTCCACCACCTCCGTCACTTTGAGCACGTCCCCCATCGCCTCATCCCACACCTTGCCGTGTTCCTGGGCCACCAGGAGGGTCAGCTCCTCCAAATGCTGATCCAGCAAGGCTTTCATCCGGAACAACACTTGCACCCGCTTGTTGGGCGAGGTTTCCGACCAGGCCGGAAACGCCTCCTTGGCGGCAGCGACGGCGGCTTCCACTTCGTCCGCCGTGCACTGAGGCGCCAGTGCGATCACTTCGCCGGTGGAAGGATCATAGCAATTCATGTACTTTGTGGTTTTCGATTCCCGCCATTCCCCATTGACGCAGAATCGCAACTTCTGCGGTGCTTCAGACATCATTTTTCCTTTCTGAGCCGATATTCTGTATCAATCGATCCCCAGGGCACCTGGACATGGCTCAATGGAAATCGGAAGCACCCCCTCTGGCATCGATCCCGGTCGGATATTTCCTCAGATCTCAGAGCAGTTCATCGGGCAGGGTGACCCACATTTCCTCGTCGTAATAGAGGTCCCGCCCCCAGGTTACCGGCTCTACAATCGTCGGTTTCGGTGGGCCGACCAACTCGATCCGCACCAGATTGGAGCGGAAGAAGTTCACGTCGGGAGCGCCGACCTGAATCGGGGCGTTGGTGGTGATGCGGTAGCCCCGCTCGGTGATACCAAGAGGTTCCAGGTAGTACTCGTGATAGTTGCGGATGACATCCGTGATGGCGAAGTTCATCTCCAGCAGGCGACTCTCCACCGCCTGCCATTTTTTCAGCGGGCATTCAATCCGGGTGAAGCCGAAATACCCGGCGGAACCCTCTCCTTGCAGGGCGGAAGTACAGCGCGAAAGAAAGAGGGTGATTCCTTGCAGGGTTTCTACCGGATCGGTGAAAAACACGTCGAACTGCCTCTGCAATTCCACCGGGATCGGGTTGCGAGCGTCGTAGTCCAGTACGGTGAAATTGGCGAAACCACGTTTGGCCGCTGTTTGACGCAGAAATTCATTCAGGCGCCGGTCGATTTCCAACACGGTGATCTGGGCTGGAAGCTTGGTCAGAGCGCAGGCCACTGACGTCAGATCGTCATCCCCCAGAAAAAACAGCCTTTGCCGGTCCAGGTCGCCGCGCTGATACATATATAGAGCCCGCGCCAGGGTGTTTTCCGGCAGGATGGCGCCCTGGTCGAATTCCGAAACCGAACCCGGCCGTTCCCTGCATAGAGCGGTGAGTTCCTCCAGCAGTCCCTGGAAGGGTCCCTGGGGGGACACTGTGTGTCCTGTGCACGTGGGGCAGGTCAGATCCTGCTGCGCCATCAAGTCGCGGATCGCCCGTTGGCCTTGATCCGTCAGGTACAGAATCTCGCCGCGTTCTTCCACCAATCCCTGCGCGAGCAAGGATCCCAAGGCATCGGAAAAGGCGGGGCCGTCAATCTCGGAATCGCGCAAAAGGCGCCAATAGGATTTGGCCGATTGCATCAGGCTGCGAAGAATGGTGCGTTCGGATCGGATCATCTTTAACCCTCCTACACTCTGCGGAAAGTTGCTGGATTTTCACCAATCATAGAGGAAATTCACCTAGAATAGGAACATGGCCGAAGGGTTAGGCATCGACATTGTAGAGATCCGGCGGATCCGTCAACTGCACGAAAGGTATGGCGCTCGCTTCCTGCAGCGGTTGTTTTCCGCCGACGAGACGACCTACGCCTTCTCCCGGCGAGACCCCTACCCTCACTTGGCGGCTCGCTTTGCTGCCAAGGAAGCGCTGATCAAGGCCGGGGGGGTTCAAAAATCTCTGCCATGGGCCCAGATGGAAGTCCGGTTGGATTCCCGGGGAAAACCGAGTCTTTACCTGGAGGGGTCTCCTGCTGCTTCCCATCTGGTTTCCCTTAGCCATACGGCGGAATATGCAGTAGCCGTCGTCTGGTGGAAAGGAAACTGATGAAGCTGGTCACAGCACAAGAAATGGCTACGATCGATCGGGAAGCCAGTACGAACTACGGGATTCC
>JBGOWQ010000069.1:0-6336 GCA_041478715.1 Thermodesulfobiota bacterium
AGTTGATCTATCCCTACTACCGGGTACAGGAAGCCGGTTACCAGGCTGTCCTGGTTGGTCCGGAGGTTCAGGAGTATCGCTCCAAACTAGGGTTGCCGATGAAAGCGGATTTGGCTGCAGCCGATGTTCGAGCGGAGGAATTCGCCGGCTTGGTGATTCCTGGTGGTTTTGCGCCGGATTCCCTTCGACGCTCACCGGCGATCTTGTCTTTGGTCAAAGCTTGTGACAAGGCTGAAAAACCGATAGCCGCCATATGTCATGCCGGATGGGTGATCATCAGCGCCGGAATCGTGCATGGCCGGAATGTCACCGGGACAATGGCCATCAAAGACGATCTCATTAATGCTGGCGGCATCTATCATGATGAAGCGGTGGTGATCGATCGAAATCTGATCACCTCACGCAAACCCGATGACCTTCCCAGTTTTATGAAGGCCTTCCTGCAAGCCTTGACGAAAGGGTAGTGACACTGGACCGGGGCAAATCCATCCGTCAGTCCATTCTGGCTATCCCTTCAGCACTGTGGAATGCGGCCACGATACCACTACCAGCGGATGTTTGGCGAAAATCCTTTCAGGACGCGACACGGGTCGTCCTGCACGGATGCGGATCCTCTTACCACGCCTGTTTGATCGCTCTACCCCTGTTGCGGCAGGTATTCCCGCGCGAAATACTAGCGACCCCCTCCTCGGAGTTGCTTTTCTATGCAGAACGCTATGGGTGCGATGGGATGTTGCAGGTAGCCGTTTCCCGTACCGGCGAGACGTGCGAGGTGGTTCGAGCAGCACAAGTATTAAAGGAACTGTTTCATTCCCGTACCATATCGATCTCAGGCACTCTCTGCTCCACTCTGGAAAAATGGTCTGACACATGCCTGGCAACAGAGATTGCGGAACACGGTGGGCTGGTTGTTCCGTCCTTCGCTGTGCTGTCCATGCTACTGTTGCGCTTATCCCTTCAGGGGGATGCAATGTTCGATTCCAATTCCATTGCTTCTGTGATGGAACGCGAGGTGAACCAAATTTGGGAATGGACGGAATTTATCCTTCGAAAGAGATGTTTCCGCTATTTCGTTTTTTTGGGAAGTGGCTCTTGGTACGGGCTGGCCAAAGAACTGGCCTGGAAGATGCTGGAAGTAGCGCAGGTGTCCTCCTTTGCGTTTCATTCGCTGGAATTCCGCCACGGCCCCCGAGGTATCCTGAACCAAAACACGCTGGTGTTCCTCCTTACCCACCCAACTAGTCCTTCTTATCCGCAGGAGAAGATACTCTACGACGAGATCGCCAACTGGGCGAGTACAATCGCCATCGACTGCCGTGGCCTGCATACCAATCCGCTCTCCTTCCGCCCGATGGAGGGTCTCGGCTATTGGCAGAGTTTCTTTGTGCAAATGCTGATTGGGCAATGCCTTGCCTACCAGGTGGCAAAAGACGGGAGCCTCAACCCAGGTTTTCCACCCGACTTACGGGAATTTCCGGAGCCGGAATGATAGTAGGTGATGGATTTTGATCTTGCGTTTCGGGCATTAACGGGAGAGTTTCACAAGAGTTGCAAGTCCTTCCGCCAAACGGGAATCCGCAAAAGAAAGAGGAAACCGCTTGAAAATTGAGGATTCCAATCAAATCTGTGGCTTTACTTCCGTGAATGGAGCGCGGCTCTATTTCGAAATGTCCGGCACGGGGAAGTCAGTAGTCCTGATTCATGGAGGCTTGGTGAATTGTCATCTGTGGGACGGTCAGTTTCCGAAGTTCGCGCAGTACTTCCAGACCGTGCGATATGATCTGCGAGGCTTTGGCCAGTCGGAGTTTCCGAACGTCCCCTATTCACACACAGAAGACCCGCGAGCCTTGCTGCAATTCCTAGGTATCCAGCGGACGGTAATCATCGGTCTTTCTCTTGGTGGTACGATCGCCACCAACTTCGCCATCGCCTACCCCAAATTGGTCGAATCCTTGGTCTTGGTGGGAGCAGGGCTGGATGGTTACCAGGTGACCCAGGAGAAATACTTCGATGTGATCCAGCAGTTCCTCGCGGATGTCCGCGGCGCACGAACAAGGGGATCTGGAGCGGGAATTGGAGTTAACCTTGCGCGTTTGGACGGATGGCCCCAGCCGTTTCCCAGAGCAAGTAAACTCTCAGGCCCGCGCGCTTGTCCGCAGGATGAGCGAGGAAAACTTGCGCCGGCCGAAACCGGAGGCGAAAGAGAAATCACCGGACGAACCGCCTGTAGTGGAACGACTGGGAGAAATCCGTGCGCGGACGCTGGTGGTTCTGGGAGCAGAAGACATCGCGCCCATCCTGGAGATCGGCTAGGTATTGGCCCGGAAGATCCCAGGAGCCGGCAAAGTGTTGATCCCGGAAGTCGCCCACCATTTGCCCTTGGAGAAACCGGAAGAGTTCAACCGGATCGTACTGAGTTTCCTTGCGCAAGAATGGGGTCGCTTGGTTTTCGCCAATTTTTACTCAAAATCCCCAGGACAGACCTGCGCATCGGCAAGCTGCCGTTTTTAGGTAGCGTCTCTCCAGATCTATCGTAAGCGGGAAATCCTTATCCGACAACAGCCGGCTCGATCACCAGTTCGCCTTTGGTGAAGCGCTGATAGTTGAGTCGCGTGATGTCATAAGAAAGAGGTTGACCCAGCATCCACTCGGCCATGATTGGGGCCAGACCGGGACCATACATGAACCCGTGTCCGGAACCTCCCGCAGCAATGAATAGTCCGGGAACCTCCTCGATGGGGCCGATGATGTGATGGGAGTCGGGCGTGATTTCGTAGAGTCCGGCCCATTGACGAACGATGTTTAAACCTTTAAATCGCGGCAAAATTCGGTTCACCGTGTCTGACATCCGCTCCAGGAAACCCCAGGTCGGGGAAATGTCGAACTCAGCCGGGTCGAACCAGCGATGTTTCTGCTCGGGTGGCAAACCCATGATGAACGAACCGTGCGGGCGCTGCTGGATGTAGTAACCCAACGAGAAAGAAATCACCATCGGGGAGAAAACCCGCTCCACCGGCTCGGTAATCAGGATCTCGTGCCGTTCGCCCCATAGGGGGATGTCCAAGCCGATGGTCTTCATCAGGTGGTGAGTCCAGGCTCCGGTGGCCACTAGCACTTGCTTTGCTTCGATCGTGCCCCCGCCGGCCAACCGGATACCCTTGATCCCCTGATCGTTCCGAACCAATTCGGTGACCTCCGTCCGCTTCCTGATTTCCACCCCGAATCGTTCTGCCGCCTTGCCATAAGCGAAAACAGTATAGAACGGGTCGGCATGTCCATCCTTACTGTGATAGGTGGCACCATAGCACCCATCAACATTCACATCGGGAAACCGGTGTTTCACCTCTTCTGGCGTAAGAACTTCCGTCATCACGTTCAGGCGGTTCTGGACAGTCACGCGGGTCTTGAGGTTCTCCCATTCCTTCTGGGAACTGCTCATGACCAAGTAGCCACCCTGCCAAAGACCGATTCGGTCTGCAGGGTACTCCAACTCCTCGGCCAATACCTCGAACTTCTCTAGAGCCAACTTCATCAGACCGATGTTGAATTCGGAACCGAACTGGGCACGGATGCCAGCTGCGCAGGAACCGGATGAGCCGGCAGAAAGGAATTCCTTTTCCAGCAAGAGGATCTTCCCGGCCTTCTTTTTCGCAAGCTCGTAGGCTATGGACACCCCGGTGATTCCGCCACCGATAATGATGATGTCGTAGGTCACCCGTTCTCCTCCTTGAGAAAGACCGCAAATGAGGTGGAGCGTAGTGGGGGACGAACCACGGTGGGGCGGTAGTTGACTTGATCCACGGAAAGCATCAAGTGATTGGCCAATTCTCGCAGTACCAGCAATCGACAGGTTTTTCCGCCACAGGGTCCTAATCCAATTCGCAACACACGCTTGAGTTCATCCCAGGAAGCGTACCCTTCAGCAATGGCCTTGCGCACATCCTCCAATGTTAAATCCTCGCATCGGCAAACAATGACATCTTTCAGATTCATGCTTGCATTCTCCTCCGGAAGAAGCGGATCTCCATCACCTTCTCGGCGGGTACTTTCAATCGGACCAGGGTGGTTTTGGTTTTTTTGTCGATACCGGGCAGGGAGAATACACGACTGACCGAAGCTTCACAAACGATGCACCCTCTCCGGTCCAGCCCATCCACCCGTTCTCCCACGGTGGGAAGTGGGACAAACTCGTACGCAAGAGTAACAAAGCCATCTTCATCTTTTTTCTCGACCATGAAAATCGCGATACCAGGACAGGCTGCCACACAGGCAGAGCACCCTGTACACTTCTCGTGGTCGATTTCCGGTATGGAAATCAAGGTCTTCATGGTGATAGCTTTCACCGGGCAGGAATAGATGCAGGGATCGCAAGGAATATCTTGATAGCATTCATGCAGGGCTACTGGCTTCCTGCGCATCCGATCCTCGCTGGGAGAGGAACTTTTCAAATCCCTTTCCGTGGGAACACCGTCCTCGTCAATCATTGGCTTGCCTCCTTGCCGGCCAGACGGTCTAGACCACGGCAGACATTTTGGCTGAGCGTAGAGCAACGGAACTCTGCCAAGGCTTCAATTAATTTCCGTCGCATTGGTTCATCCACTGCGTATCCGAGGTCTTTCGAAGCTGTGAGGCCGGCGATGCGTCCTTGTAGGCTTGCTGTGGTTGCTTCCTCGATTCCGCTGACATCACCCACAACGAACAAGTCTTTACGGTTGGTGCGACCGGTCTGATCGTGCCAAGGCACGAAACCACCGAGTTCTGGAATATAGTACTCTTGAATTCCTAGCTCAAACAGCAGGTCAGATAGGGGAGTTAAACCTACGGCCAAGCAGACTACGTCCACATGGAAGGCACGCTCGGTACCGGGAACCAAACGGAACTTGTCATCCACACCCACGGTCTCGGCCCGTTCCACTTTCTGGTTTCCGTACACTCCTGTGATCGTTCGTTGCAGCAGGATTGGGATTCCGGCTCGCTGAATTTTGGCGGCGTGTACCCAATAGGCTCCACCCAGCCGTGGCAATACATCGATCACGGCCTGCACTACCGCTCCGGCTTGAAGCAATTGGTAGGCTACAATGACCCCTACATTACCAGAACCCACAATCAGGTACTGCCCTCCAGGCAAAACACCGTAGCTGTTCATTAGGGTTTGCACCGCACCCGCGCCATATACACCGGGCAAGTCGTTGTTTTCAAACAGGATCATTTTCTCGGAGGCACCTGTGGCAATTACCGCTTTTTTCGGTTTGATCTTGATGTACTTCTCTTGGTCGGCTACTAGCCAGATGCCGTCTTTGTAAGCACCAATCATTTCTCTCCCCAATAACGTCTCAACCTGAGGCTGGGCGAGCACAGCGTGGCTCCATTTTTCGGCCAGTTCAATTCCCCGAGCGCCTGCACCCCGGTCCGCCCAACCGAAAAACTTATGGGTTTGCTTGACCAACTGCCCTCCCAGTTTGGCAAAGCGATCCACCAAGACAACGGATGCTCCGCTTTCCGCCGCAGCCAGGGCAGCGTTCATCCCTGCCGGCCCCCCTCCAACCACGAGAACATCCGGTTCTTTCATTTCAGCACCCCTTTATCTCTTTGCACCTGCACGCGCATTCCTTGGCGCAAAGGGACGATGCAAGTTCGCACATTAGGCACGTCATCCACCACCATCAGGCAGGAGGAGCAATTCCCAATGGCACAGAAAAACCCCCGAGGCCGATGCAGGTCTACACTCTCTCGGAACGTACTGATACCATTCGCTACCAAGGCAACAGCAATCGGTTCCCCCTCCACTCCTTCCAATTGCTCTCCTTCAAAGAAGAACTGCACCTTCGGCTTGGGTGGGAACTCCAGAATCGGGTGAATTTCAATTCTGCGCAATGGTGTCAACCGTCTCCTTTCCAGATACAGGAAACACACGAGATTCATTTCCGGGCATGCAAAATAGCCGCGCTATTTTATCGCAGGCCAAATGGACGTGCCACTCTGACCCTCCAGATTATGGCAGGAAGAAAGGAAGAATGCAGTCACCTTGCAGAGAATTGGCCCGATATCCTTTGACAAGGGATGTCTTCATCGTTTCCCTCCGCGCTGAATTGGTAAATGATAAAAATGATTATTGGGGAGTTCAAGGTGGGTAGAAAGAGAAGCAGGGCGGTTGGGGGAACCGCCCTGCAAGGGGAAAGGGGAGGTATCTCTGTCTTCTATATAACAGTAATCATTCAATCCTATTCCTCGTTCTTGACCTGACCATCCTCGACCCCCATAGTCGGTGCTTTTGTTTGCCAACGAGGTGAATTGTCCGACAATTTCCCGTTGTTTGGATGATGATATTTTTCCGAT
>JBGOWQ010000078.1:0-6064 GCA_041478715.1 Thermodesulfobiota bacterium
CGACATCGTCAAAATCATCGTCGAGAGCGTGCTGCGGGCAGCGGAGCAGGAAGGCTTCCATCTGAACAACCAGGACATCGTCGCCGTCACGGAATCTGTCGTGGCGCGCTCCCAGGGAAATTACATCTGCGTGGACGACATCGCGGAGGAGGTCTCCCGCAAGCTGGGTGATCGGGTGGGCGTCGTGCACCCCATCCTCAGCCGCAACCGTTTCGCCCGCATTTTGAAGGGGATCGCGCGCAATCGGAAGGAAGTGCTGCTGATGCTCAGCTACCCCAGCGATGAAGTAGGGAATCCGATCATGGATCCGGCAGAGCTGGAGAAATCCGGCATCAACCCGCACAAGGACACCCTGACGGAAGAGGAGTATCTTCAGCGCTTTGGCTCATTCCAGCACCCCTTCACCGGCGTAGATTATGTGGCCTTCTACAAGAGCATCATTGCCCAGGAGGGAGCCAGGCCCACAATCCTGTTTGCCAACGATGTGACAGCGATCCGCGACCGGGTCCCCGCCGTTCTGGTGGCGAGCATCCACAACAACGAGCTGGTGAAGCGCAAAATCGCGGCCGCGGGAGAATTGAACGCTCCTCCGATCCCGGTCCTGACCCTCAGCGATCTCTGCAACGAGCCCCACCCCACCCGCGGCTACAACCCGACTTTTGGCCTCTACGGTTCGAACATGGCCGATGAAGCAGAGACCCTGAAGCTGTTTCCCCGGCCCCGCAACGACCAAGGAGATCGCTACGTGGCATTGATCCAGCAGGGGATCCAAGCTGCCACCGGAAGGCTTGTGGAAGCGTTGATCTATGGCGACGGTTGCTTCAAGGACCCCGTGGCCGGCATCTGGGAATTGGCCGACAAGGTGGTGGCTCCGGATTATACCGATGGACTAGTCGGCACGCCTAACGAATTGAAAATGAAGTTCTTACTGGACAGCAAACACAAAGCGCACCGCGGGCCAGAGGCGGAGCGCGCCATCAAGGAGGAGATCCGGCAGAAGGAGCGGGATCTGAAGGGGAAGATGACCTCGGAAGGCACCACCCCCCGGCGACTGAGCGACCTGGTTGGCAGCTTGTGCGACCTAGTCAGCGGTAGTGGGGACCAGGGGACCCCGATCGTGCTGATCCAGGGTTACTTTGAAAACTACGCCTCTTAAACGGAAATCACCGGCCACTCACCCCGCTGCCAGTTCGATTTCCCATCACGTCGGTTGGATCGAGTCGTCGACCCCCGCGCCCCGCTTATTTCGTTTCGTTCATGAGCCTCCCCGCCAGCGAGGAAAGGATTGCATAGACGAAGGCTGCTAACACGATCACCCAGAAGATCGGAATATCAAAGTGTGGTCGCAGGAGTAGGACCACTAGCCAGAGCAAAAAACCGTTGATGATCAAAGAAAACAATCCAAACGTGAGCAGTGTGATGGGCAGGCTGATCACTTGCAGAATCGGCTTCAGGAAAAGATTCAAGGCACCGAGAATGACGGATGCCAGCAATGCCCACCAAAACGACTCGATGATGAAGGCGAGGCCAATGGCCTGAAATATGTAGGCGATCAAGAGAAAAATCATGGTGTTCAGAATCAATCGCAATAGGAACTTCACGCAACACCTCCATCGTTTTTATTCCGGCTCCAGCTAAAAGCCAAAGCCGATTCGCCGAACTTGACTGCTTGGCATCCTATAGTACCATGAAAAGGCGGTCCCCAGCGGTTACTTTGTTCTTGTTGTGCGCTATCAATGCATCTCTTCTGGAGTCTTTCATCGATTGGAGGGGTTTTCAAAAGGTATAACGATCCCGATCGGCAATTTTTACCCGCGAACCATCGGAGGAAGAGACTTAGGCCAGGTGGCAGAAACGAACAGCGATCTCCGCATAAGCTAATGTAGCCGGAAGCAGTTGTGAAATCGGCACGGCTTCCCGGGGGGAATGGCCGCTGGTCAGTTCCCCCGGTCCCAGGATCAGCGTGGGAATCCTG
The DNA here is from genome assembly GCA_041478715.1 of Thermodesulfobiota bacterium. Classification (GTDB taxonomy): domain Bacteria; phylum Caldisericota; class JANLFM01; order JANLFM01; family JANLFM01; genus JAPLHX01. The sequence continues at coordinate 1,976 of JBGOWQ010000078.1, forward strand.
CCGTAGGTGGCCAGCAAGCCACCGTCACTCCAGGCCGGGAAGGCGCTAAAATCCAGTGTTCGTCCCAATCCAAATGACAAACAGTCCGCGGTAATTTGAGCCAAATGGCTGTCGGGATCCGTGCAAAACGCGGGGTGAATCAAGCCTTCCTCCATCCGACTGGCCTCCATTACTTGCAGCCGGGCTTGAAAGGAAGGATCTTCGTCGTGCAGGGTGTCCAGCACGAACTGCAGCTCGGCGAGCACGTCCGGGTAATGCTCCTGCGGGATCCACCGACGATCCAGTTGCAGCCGGCAACTGCCGGCCACGGTGCTAGGCTGGGTGCCTCCCTGGATCCAACCCCAGTTGAGCGTGGAGCAACCCAGAAGAGGATGGCAGCGGTGGGTCAGACGAGGCAACAAATCCGTTTCCACCCGCTGCAGGAATCTGCCGGCTAAGCTGATGGCATTGATCCCTTCTTCCGCTCGTCCGCCATGGACCGCCCGCCCCTGGAATGCAATTTCCAGCCATTCCAAACCTCGATGCCCGAGACAGGGCCGCAAACCGGTCGGCTCACCCACAATCGCACCGTCGATCGGCCACTGTTTGCGCAGAAGAGCCCTGCAGCCGGCGCTGCGGTCCTCCTCGTCGATGACTCCGGCAAACATCACCTTCCCCGCCAGATCGATCTCGGCCCGTTTCAAGCCGGCCAGGGCCACCATAGCGCAGGCCAACGAAGCTTTCATGTCAACGGCACCCCGACCCACCAACAGATCCCCTTCTTGCCGAGGAGCAAAAGGGTCCCCCTCGAAGGGGTCGGCCCGCACCGTGTCGGTGTGGCCGCACCAGAGCAGTGTCGGACCTTCCCCCGCTCCCAGTTCGGCGTACACGTTAGGGCGACCTTCTTCAACCTCCTCCATCCGGCTGGCGATACTCTCCCGCTGGAAGAAACGATCAATAGCGGAAGCGACTTCCTTCTCCCGATAGGGAACGCCGGGATCCGAGGGAATCGCGATCAGTTCCTTGGCCAGGGAGAGGATCTCCTCCGCGACGATGGTCTTCGCGATCCGGTGCCGGGTTTCTCCGTTCATCGGGTCGCGGCTGTTTGTTGTTGGAATTGGGTCTTGACCTCTGCCCGCAGTTTCGGGTCCAGTAGGAATGCGGCTCCTACCTCGGCCAGAATCCGGACCATTCGACTCAGCGCTTCCTCGGCCCGGGGAGTGACAGTGGACCGGGCAAACCGACGGGAATGCAGTTCCACGCCCGCCGGCGCGGTCGCCAGGAATGCGTAAGCCGACGGCAGAACGTGACTGATCGACCCGAAATCGGAGGAACCGGGGAAGGGATCCTCCGGCAGAATCGGCTCGATCCCATTGCGCTGCATCGCCTGCTCCACTCGCCGTACGAGGGCCGGGTTGTTGCGAATCTCATCGCAAGGGAACGAGGTCGGCTCTACCTTCAAGCGACAGCCGCTGGCAAGGGCGGCGCCACGGGCGCACTGCAACACGCGACGGGAGATCGGTTCCAACTCGTTCCGGCTGGGAGCGCGGACCATGAACTCAGCCTGGGCAAACTCCGGGATTACGTTGGCAGCTAGCCCGCCCTGGGTGATGATTCCATGTACCCGGGTAGTAGACGGCAACTGCTGCCGGAGCGCGTTGATCCCCTGGAAGGTGAGCAACACGGCGTCCAAGGCGTTGATGCCCTTCTCCGGGTTGGACGCGGCGTGAGCGCTTTTACCCCGAAAGGAGAAGCGGAAGTGATCGCAGGCCAACGTGGTTCCCCGAAGGATGTTCGCCGTCTCCGGGTGAAGCTGCAGTACGGCGTCGATCCCGGAGAAGACGCCCCGTTGCAGCATCGGAATCTTGCCGCCTAAGGTCTCTTCCGCCGGGGTGCCCAACACCACCACCCGGCCGCTTCCCGGTTGCTCCCGGGCCAACACCCGCTGCAACACGACCCCCGCCCCCACCGCGCTCGCGGCGATCAGGTTGTGACCGCAGCCATGCCCGATCCCCGGCAAGGCATCATACTCCGCCAAAAAGGCGAAAGCGGGCAAGCTCGGATCCGACGGAGCTTCCGCCCGAAAGGAGGTCGGTAGACCGGCCAGGCCGGTCTCGACGGAAAATCCATGTGCCCGCAGAAACTTCGCCAGCAACGAGCAGGCCGACTTCTCCTGCAACCCCAGCTCCGGGTGGCGGTTGAGCGTCCGGCTGATGGACACCAGCTCGGAGAATAGCTCCTCCGTGTTCGTGCGGATTGCTTCCAGTAACGATCGTTCCATCCGGATTCCTCTTTCTAGGCCAGTCGCCAGCAAGCGCCTTGGCGGCCGACCTCCACCTCCGCCAAAATGGGTTCCTCTTCCCGGCAGTGGTCGAACGCCACCGGACAGCGGGGATGGAAACGACAGCCAGCGGGCATCTGGGCCGGGTTGGGCGTCTCTCCCTGGAGTATAGTCCGTAGCCGGCCGGCCCGCGGCTCGGGACGGGGCATCACTTCCACCAAGGCCCGGCTGTACGGATGCAGGGGTCGTTGGATCACGGACTCGGCGGAGCCTAACTCCACGATTCGCCCCAGATACATGATGGCAATTCGATCGGCCAACACCCAGGCCAGCGCCAGGTCATGAGTGATAAACAGGTAAGAAATGTGGTACCGGTCGCGCAGGGTCACCAACAACTTTAGGATGTCGGCCCGCACGGACACGTCCAGCATGGAAACCGGCTCATCCGCCACCAGAAAGCGGGGGGCCAGGATCAAGGCCCCGGCAATTACCACTCGCTGCCGTTGCCCGCCGGACAATTCGTGCGGGTAACGGGCGATGAAATCCTCCGCCGGCTTCAGGCCGGCACTCTCCATCGCTTCCATCACCCGCTGATGGCGTTCCTCCTCGTTCCGGGTCAGACGGTGGATCACCAGCGGCTCTGCCACGATGTCGTAGACGGTTTCGCGCGGATTCAGGGATTGGTAGGGGTCCTGGAAGATCATCTGCGCACGCTGGCGAAACACTTTTAGGTCCGAGGCCGTCATTTGCCTGACATCCTGGTTTAAGAATTCGATCGTCCCTTGCACCACGCCCGGTTCCAGCAAACCCAGCACGGCTTTGCCGGTGGTGGTTTTACCGCAACCGGATTCCCCCACCAGGGCCAGGATCTCCCCTTCGGCGATCCGGAACGAAATCCCGTCCACCGCTTTCAATACCCTCTTCGGTTTGCCGGCTAAGCCACCCAGCAGGCCGGTGCGCAGCGGGAAATACACCTTCAGGTCTTCTAAATACAATACGTCAGGCATCGCTCGTCTCCGTACGGGTCAGGTGACAGGCCACGGCGTGCCGCAATCCCTGTTCCCGCCAAGTCGGCTCCTGCTCGCGGCAGAGGGCCACTACATCCGGGCAGCGAGGATGGAAGCGGCAACCGTTGGGCACCTCAATCATGTTGGGCGGTGTACCGGGAATGGAACCGACCATCTCTCGCGGCCCTGCCAGGCGGGGGAACGAGCGCAGCAACATCCGGGTGTAGGGGTGGCAGGGATGGAAAAAGATCCGGGCAATGGGACCGATTTCCACGATTTGGCCGGCGTACATGATTGCGGCCCGATCGCAGGTGTCTCCCAACACAGAAAGGTCGTGCGTGATCAGGATCATGGCCATCCCCAGCTCCCGGCGCAAGCGCTCCACCAACTCGAAAATCTGGGCTTGCACCATCACGTCCAGCGCCGTGGTCGGCTCGTCCCCGATCACGATCCGCGGCTGACAGGCCAGAGCCATGGCAATCATCACCCGCTGCCGCTGGCCGCCGGAAAACTCGTGTGGATAGTCGTTAATCCGCCGCCCCTCCAACTCCACCTTCTCCAGCAGCCGCTGGGCTTGTTGCCGGACCTCCTGCTTGCTGGTGGAGGCATGCAGGCGGATGGCCTCCACAATTTGGTTTCCCACTCGCCGCACGGGGTTCAAGGCGTTCATGGCGCCTTGAAAGATGATGGAGATCTCTTTCCAGCGAAACCGGAGCAGCTCCTCCGGGGACAATTGCAGCACATCCCGTCCTTGATAAAGGATCCGGCCCGCCGCAATCCGGCCGTTCGTGGGTAGCAGGCGCAGCAAAGAGAGGGCGGCAG
>JBGOWQ010000087.1:0-5670 GCA_041478715.1 Thermodesulfobiota bacterium
AATCCTGGGTACCAATTTGGACACCTGCATAGACCCGGAGAGCTATCAAACCATTGGACAGTTGAGCCTGTCTGCCCACTTGCTTGGTAAATAGCTCTCCGATGGCTTCCACTTCCGCAAACGACGCTTTGTTCTTCTTGCGGTAGAGGGCTGCCTGAATGACCCTTCGCCGAATCGCGCAAGGAAGATTCACTACAGACTTTTCCAAGATCAGGTACCCGCCTTCTTCATGCAAAAGGGCGGAGGTCCTCTGGGCTTGGGAACATAAGTAGTGGTTCTCTTCTGCCAAAATCCGGCTTGCGCGCACGATGGCAGCCTTTGCACCCGGAAAGCGCAGGAGAATGGCCGGCAGGACTTCCAAACGGAGGGCGTTGCGCGAGAATGTCGGATCCTGATTGCTTTCATCCGTGAGATAACCGATCCCATTTGCCTGACAATATGCTTCTGTTTCCCTTCGCCAATGTCCTAATAAGGGGTGAAATAGTTTGCGCTGATCATCCCAGCGCGGGATTCCTTTCAAACCTTCGCTGCCCGCTCCCGTCAACAGTCGAAGCAACACTGTTTCCACCTGGTCATCTGCCGTGTGGCCCAACACGATCCAATCTGCCCCGGTCGCCTGCAGGATCTGGTGAAGAAATGCCATTCGTTCCATTCGTGCCGCTTCCTCTGGCGACGAATGCGGAAATCGGGGGGGGATGGAACGACTCGAGCGCTGCCAATGAAAGGGGATCTGAAAACGGTTGGCTAAATCCTGGCAAAAAAACCGATCTCTTTCCGAGGAAGCCCGCAGATCGTGATCATAATGTGCCACCACTAGAGGATAGTCGGGAAAATGCAAAAGCCCCAAAAGGAGAGCGCAGGAATCAGCCCCTCCGGAGAGAGCCACCAGCAACCGCTGGCCTGGTTTCAATGAGGGTACCTGATCTAGAGCGGCAGAAAGCTTTTGCTCGAATGGGTTCGGTCGATTCACTGGAATCCTTGGTGGCGGCGCAGGGATTCGAACCCCGGACACTGCGGGTATGAGCCGCATGCTCTAACCAACTGAGCTACGCCGCCATCCCTACAAAAAATGGTAGCGGGGGCTGGATTTGAACCAGCGACCTCCGGGTTATGAGCCCGACGAGCTACCAGACTGCTCTACCCCGCGTCCATTGACACATCTTAGGGGAAATTCGACTTGTGGTCAAGTGTCCAGTCTCCAGCGTTGTGTTCTAACGCACAATCGAGGACAAAAACGAACTGATCGCCAACCACATCCTTTGCCAGAAGGGTTGGACTGGTTCGTTTGGAGCTGTGGCCGTGATAGTTGCGCTCGGGGGCAGCCGGTAGATCGTCTCCCCCGGTTGCACCATGCCCAGCGTATCCCGCGCATACTCTTCCATTGCCTGATCCGAATCAGCTTCGATCAGACGATCTTGATTTTCCTGAATCAGCTCCTTTTTCTCACTCTTCTGTGTCTCGACCATCGACAAGTTGAAGTTCGCTTCCGAGTAATCGCTCCAGCGCTGATAGAGATTGTAAAGTGAGAATGCGAGCAGCGCGGTTACCCCGAGGATCAATAGGCTTCGCAAGAATTTCCTTCTCTGCATGGCGGGGCTTTTACTCATTTCGCTTCAGAGCTCGCCAGACCCGTTCTGCGGTGAAAGGCGCCTCTTTCATTTGAATCCCGGTAGCATCGAAAATCGCATTGGCCAGGGTTGGCAATGGCCCATTGATACAGATTTCGCCTACACTCTTGGCTCCGTAAGGCCCGGTCGGCTCGTTCGTTTCCACTGGAATGATCTCGATCCGCGGGAGATCCAGCGATGTGGGGATTTTATAGTCAAGGAAGTTTGGATTGAGTGCAACCCCGCGCGAGGACAGGAGAAGTTCTTCACTGAGAGCAAATCCGATGCCATTCATCAGCGATCCAAGCACTTGACCCTTCGCCAATTCGGGGTTGATGGCAACTCCGCAATCCACGGCCACTACGTAGTCGAGGGGCCGGACGATTCCCGTTTCCAAATCAATCTCGATTTCGGCGAAATGAGCTGAAAAGGGCGGCGGTGAGGCTTGGGAAAGAGCAGAAGCGGAAGCTTCGATTTGTTGCTGGTCCGCCAAGTAATAGGAACGGTAGCCGATTTCCTCCAAGGTCAAACGGGCTCCCTGCTGGTTGAACACCACTCCCTGGCGAATCTCAAGCGTGCCTGGCTCTACCTTGAACCAAAGACCGGCAATGCCAAGGATTTGGTTTCGGACAGCGAATGCTGCTTTATAAACGGCCTGTCCGGTGAGATAGGTGGTGCTGGAGGCATAGGCTCCCTTATCAAACGGGGAGAAATCGGTATCAGAAGAATATACGGTGAAACGATCCGTGGATACTCCAATCGTTTCGGCAGCGATTTGAGCCAGTATCGTATCAGAACCCGTCCCGATGTCTGTCGCTCCCAGGAATAGGTGGAAGGAACCGTCTTCCGCCATTCGCAAACTAGCAGCTGCCATATCCACTTGAGGAATTGAGGAACCTTGCATCAGGATCGACATTCCGACTCCACGGGCTCGATCCGGTCCGATTCTACGCGGTTTTTTCCGCCTCTCGTCCCACTGAAACGCCTTCATGCCGAGTTCGATGCAGCGATCCAAACCGCAGCTCTGTACGGTTTGTTCCACACCTTCGCGTCCCTCACCAAGCTTGATGAAAATCGGGGACGTTTCGCCCTCGCGAATATGATTCTTTCGCCGTAGCAACAGTGGATCCATGCCCATCTTTGCCGCCAGCTGGTCGATGGCGCATTCCAAGGCGAAGTAACCTTCTGTCGCTCCATAGCCACGGTAGGCTCCCGCAACCGGCAAGTTTGTGTACACCACATCTCCAACAAATCGGACGTTTGGCGCTTTATTGTAAAGAGGGAGTGTTTTGCTCCCCGTATTGAAAAAAACGGTGGAACCGTGCGTTCCGTAAGCGCCCGTATTGGCCAATACGCGCATTTCCATCGCTTGCAGCTGCCCCCCGGAATCCGCCCCCAAGCGAACTTGGACTTTCATCGGGTGCATCTGCCGTGCTGAAACGAATTCCTCTTTGCGCGAGAGTTCAATCCGGGCCGGCCGGCGTGTGCGTAAAGTGGCCAGGGCACAAAGATCTTCCAAGAGGATCTCCTGTTTTCCGCCAAATCCGCCCCCCACCCGAGGTTTGATCACTCGTATTTTCTGAATCGGCAGATCCAATAGACGTGCGATAATCCTGCGCGCGTGGAAGGGCACTTGCGTGGAAGATCGCAATACCAGCCGACCCCACTCGTCCAAATACGAGATCACAATATGGGTTTCCATCGGCACGTGCTGGGCATACGGTGTGATCCAGGTTCCTTCCGCCCGGTACGTTGCCTGGGCCAACGATTGCTCCACATCACCGATTTTCAGATCGAGCTGAGAAACCAGGTTGTGCCGCGGATCGAAGGCTCCGCGAATCTCCTCCTCATCATGAATGATGGGAGCGTTCGGTTGCGTCGCTTCTTCTGGCTCGAAGATGGCAGGAAGATCCTCGTATTCCACCTGGATCAAGCCGACGGCTTCCTGGGCAGCGATCAGATTGTCAGCGAACACGGCCGCTACCCGGTCCCCCACGAAACGAACCTTTTGATCAAAAATGAAGGAGTCATAGGGGGAGGGTTCCGGAAAACCCTGCCCAGCGGTCGTATAGGCCACGCGCGGTACGTTCCCATAATGCAGAATCAAGCGCACTCCGGGCAAACACTCAGCAGCGGCAGTATCGATGGCCCGGATCCGTGCATGCGCCCGGGGACTCCAGAGGATTCGGTCAAAGAGCATTCCAGGTAGGGTAAAGTCGTCCGTATAAACCGCCTGCCCCGTGACTAACGCGGGTCCGTCCAGCTTGTCTATGCTCTGCCCAACCACCGTGCGCGATGCCATCATTCTGCTCCTTCCGGCAAACCTGCGATTTCCTCGATGGCTTCGATTTGCTGGAGGTAGCCGGTGCATCGGCATAAATGGCCGGACAGGGACTGCTTGATTTCCTCTCGGTTGGGATGCGGGTTCCGAACCAGCAGGGCGTGAGCCGATAGCAGCATGCCGGGAATACAGTAACCGCACTGGACCGCACCGTGTCGCAAGAAAGCTTGTTGCAGAGGATGAAGATGGTCGGGATCGCCTAGCAATCGGATTGTATCTACGTTTCGCCCCTCTACTCGAGCCGCGAAAACCGTGCAAGATGGAACCGGGATTCCATCAAGCAGAATCGTACAGGCACCACATTCCCCATGGGTACAATTGTTTCCTTTCACTTCCCAGCAACCATGCCGCCGAAGGGCTTCCAGCAAGTTTTCTCCCGGATGTACATCCTCCCATTGCGTAGCGCTTCCATTCAACCTAAATGATAGTTGCATGCTGGCTCCAGATCTCGGTCAAATTCCGTCGGAGGAATACGCCGGCCAGGTGATGCCGGTAATCTTTGCTTAAGCGGAAATCCGTACCCACCAAGGGAGGTGAAAGGGCTGATACGGCATCTCTGATCGTTTCCTGATTCAGCGGCTTCCCCAGCAAAACTGCCTCCACCTCACTCAGTCGAAGCGGGAACCCTGGCCTGGCACCGAGCCAAAGGGAAGCTTTCTCGATTTGCTCCTCCACCAGGGTTAGGCAGGAAAATTGGTTCAGCAAGGGGATGTCGATTTGTAACCGGCCAAATCGCTGGTAGGCGGCATAGGATTCATGATGGGGAGGCAGGCACAATTCGCGAATGACGGAATGTGCAAGCAGTTGTCGGGAGTTTCCCTGATAAAACGATTCCAACGGAATCGTGTGGTCTTGTCCGTCAAATAGCGTGATGTGGGCGTTGCAACCCAGGAAAATCGGCAATAAATCGGACCAAGGGTACGCTCGCGCCAGTACCCCCCCTACCGTGATCACCGCCCGCAGCAGTGGGGTGGCAATCCGGTCGAGAACGCGGCTCAATAGCCCGTTCAGAAAAGAGCTTCCCTTGGACTCCGCGAGCTCGCGTAGTGTGGTGCCGGCTCCAATCACCAATCCTTCCGGACGCCATTCCACGTAGGAAAGGGGGATCCGGTCCAGCCCAATCAGAATCTGGATGTCCTGACGCGGTCGCCAACTGAGATCGAGACCTCCTCCAACCAAGGCTGACCGCCCTGTGTGTGTCGCCATAAGCGCTATTGCTTCCGTCAACGATTTCGGCTGCAGGTAGTCGGTGATGTTCGGTTGCATCCGTCCTCCTTCCCTCTTTGTGCCTTTCCCGACGGTTTTCTTGGATTGATTGTGGCACTACAGGCTTGCGTTTGGCAATGTTTTTTTCTAGATTGTTCGCGTGATCGGAACACTAATCAATACCGCTACCGTGATTGCGGGGTCTTTATTGGGTTTGTTGATCGGCAAGCGGATTCCTGCGCGCTTTCTGGGATTCATCACACAAGCCATTGGTCTCATCACCCTCATTCTAGGCGTACAGATGACGATGAAAATGGTCTCCGTTGCCAGCGGGATTTCTTTACTTTTGGCGTTGGTCTTTGGCGGTTTGCTGGGGGAGTGGTTGGCGATCGAGGACGCGTTCGCTTCCCTGGGGCGGAAAATCGAAAACCGGTTCAAGTTCAAAGATCGCAATTTTGTGCAAGGTTTTCTTACTGCCAGCTTGCTTTTCTGCCTGGGTCCAATGACGATTCTTGG
>JBGOWQ010000068.1:0-6375 GCA_041478715.1 Thermodesulfobiota bacterium
AACTGACCACTCTAGACTGTATCGTGGTAGCGGTAGAATGGGGTCATGGGAAACGGGCCGGATTCCTGTCCGATTACGTGTTCGCGGTGCGCGACGAGCAAAACCGGTTGCGGACGATCGGCAAGGCCTACTCCGGTCTGACGGATCAAGAGATTGGGCAGATGACGGCCTGGTTTCTGGCCCATCAGATTCGGGATCAAGGCTGGCGGATTCTGGTGCAGCCGGAAGTGGTGATTGAAGTAGCGTTCAACCAAATCCAGCAGAGCAACCGGCACGACAGCGGGTACGCGCTCCGTTTTCCCCGGATCAAACGGATCCGCCATGATAAGGCTCCCGGGGAGATCGATACGCTGGAAACGGCTCGGCGGATCTACGAAACGGAGGGACGATGAACATCGATCAGTTTCAAAGTTATCGCGAGAGAATGAAGGCCATCATCCTGGAGAAGAGCCCGCTGGAAATCAAGCGGTTTTTCGCCCTGGATTCCGCCGCCTACCAGGCGGGGGCGCTACCTGCCCAGACGAAGGAATTGCTGGGGTTGGTGGCTTCGATGGTCCTCCGCTGCAACGACTGCATCCTCTATCACTTGATGCAATGCCGCCAATTGCAGGTGACCGATCAAGAGATGTGGGAGGCCTGGAACGTGTCTTTGGTGGTCGGAGGCTCGATCGTGATCCCCCACTTGCGTTTTGCAGTGGAACGATGGCAGGAACTGCAGCAGGGCGTTGTCGCGAAACCGGGCTAATCCGGCTTCAGGGGCCGTGATAACACGATTTTTTCGAGGTCGCACGGCAGTTCGCGCAAGCGGAAACCGGTGGCCTGGCTGATGGCATTGGCAATGGCAGCGGCCGTCAGTTCATTGGTCGGTTCTCCCAGGCTCTTGGCACCATAGGGCCCTGCTGGATCGGGATTCTCGATCAGAATCGGGGTCACGACCGATGGAACGTCACAGCTGGTCGGTAGAAGGTATCGGTCCAGATTGTCGGCACGGGCCTGGCCCTGGCGCAGGTCCAGCTCCTCCAGCAATCCGTATCCCAACCCCATCGATACGCCGCCGTAGACCTGGCCTTTCGCCGTGGCGGGATTGATCGCCCGGCCCAGTTCGTGCGCGGCCACCAGCTGTAGCACGCGCACCTGACCGGTGGCCAAATCCACTTCCACCTCCGCGGCCTGACAGCTGTATACGTAGGTGAAGTAGGCCCGGCCCTGACCCGTTTCCTCCTGCCAGTCCACCGCCGGCGCTTCGTACGATCCGGTCGCGTCCAGGTTTCTCCCGCAGGAGGCCAGCCATTGGACGACTTCCGCCGGGGAAATCCCCCGCGATGGATCCAGACTCGAGCAAACCCTACCCTCGATCAAACGAAGTTGTTCCGCCGGAACGGAAAGGATTTGCGCAGCGGAACCCAGCAGCATTTCCCGCAATCGAATCGCCGCTTGCCTGATGGCATTTCCCCCCATCAGAGTGCCGCGGGAAGCGACGGTGGGCCCGGCATCGGGCACCAACGTCGTGTCGGGTTCCTCCATCCGAACCTGCTCAATTCCAATCTCCAGCTCCTGCGCCACGATCTGGCAGAATACTGTATTCTGTCCGGCGCCATTGTCGGAGATGCCGATCGACAGCAGGACGGTGCCATCGGTCTGCCACCGAAGCCGAGCCTCCGCCAGGTCCACCCCTTCTGCGCCCAGGCTGCACCCGCGGTGGGAGATCGCAAAACCGATGCCGCGGCGCGTGGCGGTGCCCGTCTGGGCTGATTCGTTGATCTTCCGGTCGTAATCGATGCTCTGCAAGGCCCGGTCCATCACCTCCCGCAGCGATACCGGGTGGTCGTCTAGACACTGCCCGGTAGCGGTGACGGCTCCAGCCGTCAGCAAGTTGCGGCGACGGAGCTCGTCCGGCCGCAGTTTCAGCTCCTGCGCCAATTCATCCATCAAGGATTCCACCGCAAAGATCACCTGGGGCGTGCCGAATCCGCGCATCGCTCCGGTGTAGACGTTGTTGGTGTAGACGGCCGTGATGTCGGTCTTGACGTGCTCCACCCGGTAGGGCCCAGTAGCGTGCACCACCGAGCGCCAGGTGACAAAAGGACTAGAAGCGGCATAGGCTCCCGCATCGGCCAAAATAGTGATTTCCATGGCAGTCAACAGTCCTTCGCGGGTGGCGCCGACCTTGTAGCGCATCTGATAGGGATGCCGCTTATAGCTCTCACGGAAGGATTCCTCGCGGCTGTGCTGCATCCGCACCGGACGTTGCGTCGCTTGCGCCAGCAAGGCGGCCCGTGCGGCCATTAAATACATCACCTCATCTTTGCCGCCAAAGGAACCGCCGAGCGGGGTTTGTCGCACCCGGATTTGCTCGCTGGGCAAGCCAAGAGCCTGGGATACCATCCGCAGGGTGGAAAACGGGTTCTGGATCGATCCGATCAGTTCCAGTTGGTCCTGGTGAAATAGGGCGGTCACCGCTTCAAGTTCCAGGTAGGCATGCTCGACCCATGGCGTCCGGTATTCCCGCTCTAAGACGAGGTCGGCTTGGGCAAAGCCGAGCGAAACATCGCCCTTGCGCACCTTGTGGTGATTGACGATGTTGTTCGGCCTGTGCGCGTGGAGTATGGGTGCCGAATCCGCCAAGGCTTCTTCCGGTGAAAAAACAGCCGGGAGAGGTTGGTACCGGACTTCAATAAGCGAGAGGGCTTCTTCCGCTACTTCTGGGGACTCCGCCGCCACCAACGCCACCACATCTCCCAGGTAGCGGACCGTTTGGCTGACAATCACTTCCTGATCAGGCACCACAATCCCAAACGGCCGCAGGTTCGGCAGATCGGCGGCGGTCAGCACGGCATGCACGCCCGGCAAGGCACGCGCTCGAGCGCAATCGATCCCCAGAATCCGGGCATGCGCAAATTTGGAAAACAACATCCGGCCGTGGATCATGCCGGGGAACTTGAGGTCGGCAGCATAGCGGGTCTGCCCGGTCACTTTCTCCCGGCCGTCTACCCGTAAGAGCGATTGCCCGATCAGACTGTTTCCGGGCATGAGGATCTCTGCAGCGCCAGCCGAATCGCCTCCGGGGTGGCCGGCAATGTGTGGAGACGGACACCGATCGCATCGCGGATGGCATTCAGGATGGCCGGAGCGACCCCGATCATGGTCATCTCCCCCAGGCCCCTTGCACCGAAAGGACCTTCCGGCTCCGGAATCGATTCGATTAGGATCGGGAGAAGACGGGTAGGAATGTCTCTTGCGGTCGGGATGATGTAGGTGGAAAAGGAGGGCGTCTTGATCCGCCCCTGGTCCAGCACGAAATCCTCCAGCAGGGCGAACCCTTGTCCCATTACCACACCGCCGCTCAATTGGCCGAGCACGACTTGGGGGTTGATCGCCTTGCCAACGTCCTGGGCCGAGATCACCCGCTGGATGGCCACTTCGCCCGTGGCGGGATCGATTGTAAGATCGACAATATTGGTAACATAACCGTAACTCTGGTGCGGTATGCATTGACCGTCCGAGCCATAGGGGGTCGTGGGGCGTATCGGTTGCGTGTAGTAGTGGACTTGTGCCGACACGGGTCCTCGCTCACCGCTCTCGATCTTTTGTCGAAGAATCCGGCCGGCCTGCAGAATGGCTTTGCCGGTGACATAGGTTTGGCGGGACGCCGAGTTGGAGCCGCCGTCCGGTGTGGACGCCGTATCGGGAGGAACAAAAACGACGCGTTCCGGCAAGGTTCCGCTCGCTTCCGCCGCAATTTGCACCAGGATGCTCTGCAATCCCTGGCCGCTATCGGTAACTCCCACCTTCACTTGTAACAGCTCGACCTCCCCGTTGGGCAAGACATCGGCTTCCAACCAGACTTCGGATTGGTCGTCGAAACCGAAACTGTATCCCACATTTTTATAAACGGTGGCAACGCCCCGACCAAACAGTTTGCCGGCAGGCGGTGCAGGACGTTCGGATGGGATCCACCGCCCTTCTTCTTCCTGCCATCCACAGGCAACAGCGGCTTGGCGTAGAGTTTCCCCGATACCGACTCCCGGGGGAATGACATTGCCTGTAGGAAGGATGGAACCTTCTTGCAGTAGATTTTTCATGCGGAACGAGACCGGATCCATTTCCAGCCTGCGGGCCGCTTCGTCGATCAGAGCTTCATAGAGCATCGGTACCTGGGCAGAACCGAAACCGCGCATGGCCATCGTGGGTAGATTGTTAGTGTAGGCGGTGCGGCCGGAGAGGGAGACGTTGGGCACGTCGTAGGGACCGCTGGCATAGGAGAGGGCATTCTCCAACACGACGATTGAGGTAGAGGCATAGGCGCCGGCATCGGAGATCAGATCGACTTCCATGGCATGGATCTTGCCCTCCTGCGTGACACCGATCTTCCCCCACATCTGGAACGGGTGTCTCTTCCCGTGCCCACGGATCGATTCCTCCCGCGTATAAATCATCTTGACCGGACGGCGGGTGGTGTAAGCGGCCAAAGCCAACAGGCATTGCAGCGAGATGTCCTCCCGACCGCCGAATGCGCCGCCAGTGGGCATTAGCACTTTCCGCACCCTTTCTTCCGGCAGGTGCAGCGTGTGCGCGATCTGCCGCACGTCGTCGAAGATCCATTGCGACCCCACGTACACCGTGACCCTTCCCTGGTCGTCGATTAGGCCCACACCGGCCTCCGGCTGCAAGAAAGCGTGCTCGTTGAAAGGCGTGCGGAACGTCTCTTCCATGACCAGGTCGCTCTGCGCGAATCCTTCCTCCGGGTTGCCGAGCCGGATCTGGACGGACTTCAGCAGATTGCTTCCCTTTTCCTCGTGCACGAGAGGTGCCCCCTCCGCCAGAGCCGTGATCGGGTCAAACACAGCCGGCAGGATTTCATAATCAACCGTGATTTGGTCTCGCGCCCACTCGGCCTGGTCTTCCGTCTCCGCGATCACCAGCACGACGGGGTCTCCCACCGAGCGTACCTTCTCCTGGGCCAGGACCCTCTGATCGAAATGATAAATGCCGTACTCGTTGCACGGCACATCCGCCGCTGTCAGCACGGCCACGACGCCCGGGGCTTCCTTAGCGATCGAGGTATCGACGGATTGCAGGCGGGCATGGGGGTGGGCGGAAAAAAGGACTTTGGCGTACAACATCTGCGGGAAGGCCAGATCGCCGGAATAGATCGCGCGACCGCTGACTTTGTCCGCCGCATCCGTGCGGGGTAATGATTGGCCGACAATTCTTAGTTCCATATTCCAGGCCTCCAGCCTTTTGGGCTCATGCCTGCATTGTAAAGAGAGGGGTTCCGGTTTGACAAATCCGCTCCGATCAGTCTATGCTTGGCGCCATGTATTTTTGGGATAGGGACCGCGGCATGGGCCTGGTGATCCTTCTTGTCTTGTTGCTGATCTTAGGTTCCCCGACTCATGCGATCGCAGTTCCGACATATATGATGGCTGCCGGTAGCGGAAATGGCGGCCGTCCGGATATCGCGCCTATAGAGAAACGCGTTCTTCCCACCCCGGTCGGTGATCCGGTCAGCCAGGGCAGGGTCGAGGATTCTGTTTTGCTGCAATCGCTGCGACGAGTGTTCCACACGATTCAGGATCAGCCTAACGGGGATCAGGCCATCGCCAGTACCTATCAAACAGAAGAATGTTTCCGCTTCCTGCAGCTGGCGTTTGTCCGGGCCAATTTGGACTTGCGAACCGTGCTTCTACAATCCATCGAAGTTTCCTTCTTACGGAACGGCGACCTGATCAAGCTGGACAATTCCGTCTATCGCGGGTTACCTCACTGGGGGATCTATTGGGACGGTTACGTGCTGCACAATTGGGACGGTTTCCATCGCGAGCCTAGCGGGGTATTTCTGATAGATTTTGCGCAACCCGGCAGCACCTTCCATATTTTTCACCCTTCGTTTCCCCACTCGCCCGGTTCCCGCTTGGTTATTTTTCAATAAAACAGGCAGGGTCACCCCTGCCTGTTTCGGGTACCGCAGTCCGCAGTCTAGCCTTCTTCTTTGAGTTCGGTCTTCTTCTCCTCGAAGTACGTCTTGCCTTTCTGCATCAGCTCTTTGGCTTCCTCTTTCAAATGCTTGGCTTCCTCTTTGATCTGTTCGGGAAGTTTTTCCTTCAACTCCAGCACCTTCTCCTTCAGGTATTCCCGCGTTTCCGCTCCAGACTTTGGTGCCAATAGCAGGGCAACACCTGCACCAACGATACTGCCGACAACAACCCCGGCTAGAAAATCTCCAAAGCCACCATTCGACATGTCGCAAAACCTCCTTTGTTCGAGCAGAGTCTTTCGGTCAATCGTACTAAATCGGCTCTCACCTGACAATCTCGATCACTTGTGCGAACGAGCGAGCTTGCATAGAATGCAACAGTTACCAAGATGAAACAA